>CAZJLX010000058.1:0-9832 GCA_964546545.1 uncultured Ignavibacteriaceae bacterium
CCGATTCGTTTTTACTTTGTGTATCTTTTCACTTGCTTTGCAAGTAATTAGACCTATATTAGACATGAAGAATCTTAGTTAACATCCGGTGAGGATTATTAGGATGACGAGAATGACATCTTCGTTTTTAATATTAATCGTTGCCCTTTTATATTTTTTGCCGCCGACAGCTTTCGCGCTGGCAAATTCCGATTGTCTGGAATGCCACGAGAGTACTATAGACGAGAAAATCAAAACGTATGACAGCGCCCTCTCGATATCAATTCATGATGGCAACGATTGTATCGACTGCCATACATCTATAACCGAACTGCCCCACGAGGAAGTCCTTCCCCCAGCGGACTGCGGATCATGTCATGAAGAAGCGGTGGCGACATATACTCAACACGGTCGTGAAAGTCCTGATGAAGATATAGATATTCCTCGCTGTTCTAATTGCCACGGCAAGCATGATATTCTTGAGGTTTCAAACCGGGATTCCCGAGTTAATCCCCTGAATCTGCCGAAGACCTGCGGTGAGTGCCATGAAAATATAGATTTGACTAAAAGGCATGAATTGCTCTATGGCAAAGCGGTCGATGTTTATAAAAGCAGCGTTCATGGAAAAGCCTCGCTGGGTGGTGTTTATGTTGCCGCAACCTGTAATGATTGTCATTCCAGCGGCGGAACCGCGCATCGTATTCTGGGACCGGGAAGCTCCGAATCATCGATTAATCATTTTAATATTCCCAAAACCTGCGGTAAGTGCCATCAGAATGTCGAAAAAGATTACTTCGAAGGCATTCATGGCAAGCTGGTTTTACGCGGTGAAACCGACTCGCCGGTGTGTACTGACTGCCATGGTGAACATGGTATTATTGCGCCCAGCGATCCGCGCTCCCGTGTCAGTGCCAGCCGTGTGGCTGAGGCAACTTGCGCACCCTGCCATGAATCGGCCCGTCTTAATGAAAAGTACGGTATTCCAACGGGTCGCTTAAAAACCTGGGTCGATAGTTATCACGGCCTGAAGAGTAAAGCCGGCGATCTGACCGTCGCCAATTGCTCTTCATGTCACGGTGCCCATCGTATTTTACCGCATACCGATCCAAGCTCTTCGATATACGTCGGTAATCTGCAGAGTACTTGCGGGGAATGTCATCCCGGTATTTCGGCTGAAATGGCTTCCAAACCAATTCACGGCGATCCCGGCGTAACAGGCACTCCGATAGCCAACCTGATTCGGAAAATATATATAATCGCCATTGCCGTTATTATCGGTTTGATGGTGATTCACTGGTTGATTGACCTGCGGAAAAAGATTAAAGATGTCATCGATAAAAAGCAGATGGTCCGGATGAGTATGGGCGAATTGTGGCAGCATACCTTGCTGATGATTTCATTTATAACTTTGGTGGTCACCGGATTTGCTCTGCGATTTTATAATTCATGGTGGGCCGATTTCTTATTTGGCTGGGAAGGCGCCTTTCCAATGCGGGGGATTATTCATCGTGTCGCGGCGATTGTTTTTATTCTGGTCGTGGTTTGGCATATTATTTATCTCTCATCAAAAAGAGGAAAAGTTTTCCTTAAGGATATAATACCCTCGTTTGCGGATTTTCAGGATTTCGTCAAAATGATAACCTACAATCTCGGAATATCAAAAACGAAACCGGTCATCGGGCGTTTTGGTTACGTGGAAAAAGCCGAGTACTGGGCGCTGGTCTGGGGCACTGCCATTATGATCTTCAGCGGCTTCTTTCTCTGGTTTGAGGATTTTGCGGTGATCCTGTTTCCCAAAGGATTTCTTGATGTTATGCTGGTTGTTCATTATTATGAGGCCTGGCTGGCGGCATTGGCAATTTTGATCTGGCATTTTTACTCAACCGTTTTTAATCCGGACGTGTACCCGATGAATCCTTCTTGGCTGACCGGAAAAATGCCGGTCGAATGGTACAAGCATGAACATGCGGGAGATCCGATTTCGTTAGAGAAAATAAAAGATAATAATGGCGAAAAAAATGGCGGGGATACTGAAAAATCAGATATCGATAAATAATATTCATTTGAATCGAATATCAAACTGCTTTATTTTACTCCGCGGAATTCGAGCGTTTATTTTTCTTCTTTTAATTTTACTTTCCTCGTCTCCGATAACGGTTGCACAGACCACCGAAGACTGCCTGGATTGTCACGAAGATAATCAATTGACCAAAGAACGCGACGGCCGCGAAATCTCGCTTTATATAGATCTTGACCGTTACCGAAAATCGGTTCATACCGATCTGGAATGCATCGACTGTCACAGCGATCTGGATGGTGCCGAACTGCCGCATGATGAAAATCTGGAACGGGTCGACTGCGGCAACTGCCATGATGATGTGGCCGATATATATTTAAATAGCCTGCATGGTCAGGCTGTGCAGCGGGGAGAGAAAATGGCCCCTTCCTGCAGCAGTTGTCATGGTAAACATGATATTCTGAGCAGTTCCTCACCTGATTCCCCGACCGACCATTTTAATATTCCGTTTATGTGCGGGCGCTGTCATAAAGAGGGTACCGCAGTTTCCGAAACCTATGATATTCCCCAGGATAGTATTTTGACCCATTATTCGGAGTCGATTCATGGGATTGGGCTCTTTCAGCAGGGGCTGACGGTCACCGCTGTCTGCGTTGATTGTCATACCGCTCATAATGTTCGCGCGCATACTGATTCGCAATCATCCATATTTCGCGATAATGTCCCCATCACCTGTCAGAAATGCCACGGCCGGATAGAAGAGGTGCATAAGAAAGTCATTCGAGGAGAACTCTGGGAAAAAGAACCTCACAAAGTACCGGTTTGTGTCGACTGCCATGAACCGCATAAGGCCAGGAAGGTTTTTTACGAACTTGGTATGTCGGATCGTGACTGTCTTTTATGTCATGCCAAACCTGATCTGACCGCTCTTCGCAACGGTGAGACCGTTTCAATGTCGGTCGATTCCCTGGAACTGCATGACTCAAAACATCGCGGCGTCGCCTGCGCGCAGTGCCATACCGGCGTTAGTCCTGAACATGCCCGGCCATGCGCGACCGTGGCGTTAAAAGTCGATTGTTCCATTTGTCATTCCGAAGTGGTTGATGAGTACGATTCCAGCATGCATGGACAGTTGGTTTTGCGGGGAGATCAAAACGCGCCGGAATGCACCGATTGTCACGGCCGGCATAACATCAGGGGCCGAAGGGATCCGTTGTCACCCAGCTATCCGATCAATGTCCCCGATCTGTGCGGCAAATGTCACCGTGAGGGAAGCAAGGCGGCCGAAAAATATACCGGGGAAACTCATAATATCCTGGCTAACTATGTCATGTCGATTCACGGTAAAGGGCTTTTATCGAGTGGTCTGATTGTGACCGCCATGTGTACCGACTGTCATACCGCCCACCATGTTTTACCGAAGATCGATCCCGCCTCGAGCGTCAATCGGGCCAATATCCCTCAAACCTGCGCCAACTGTCATAAAGGGATTTATGAACAGTATATTCAAAGCATTCACTCGCCTGAAGTTTCCGATTCCGACAAACCGCTGCCGACCTGCAGTGATTGCCATCAATCACATACCATCTCACGAACCGATGAGGAAGACTTTAAGCTTGATATCGTAGAGCAGTGCGGCTATTGCCATGAGGATGTTACCGAATCATATTTTGAAACTTTCCACGGCAAGGTTTCGAAACTCGGTTATACCGAAGCGGCCAAATGTTACGACTGTCATGGGGCACATAAGGTTTTACCGACGTACGATCCCAACTCAACCCTGTCACGCCAAAATATAGTAGCAACTTGCGGCAAGTGTCATGAGGGATCCCACCGTCAGTTCGCCGGATATCTGACCCATGCCACGCATCATGATCGGAAAAAATATCCAATTCTCTATTATACCTTCTGGTTCATGACCATATTGCTTTTGGGAACATTGTTTATTGCCGGAATCCATACCGTACTATGGCTGCCCCGCTCGATACAGGCGCTGAGAAACCACAGGAAATTGCATAAAAAAGCAACCAAATTCCTTGAATTCCAGCGGTTTACGCGACTTCAAAGGCGAATGCACTTTATGGTGATTATTTCGTTTCTGGGTCTGGCCGTAACCGGCATGACATTAAAATTCTCTTATCTGGGCTGGGCACAGTGGATCTCACAGATCCTGGGTGGATTTGCATCGGCCGGATTTATTCACCGTATCTGCGCCATTATTACTTTTACCTATTTCGGGATGCATATCTTTGACGTCATAAGAAGAAAACGCAGATCGGGAAAAAGTTGGAAAACATTTTTATTCGACAGCAATTCGATGCTGCCCAACAAATATGACTGGATCGAACTTAAAGGTTCGCTCAAATGGTTTATCGGTCTGGGGCCAAGACCCAAATACGGTCGCTGGACATATTGGGAAAAATTCGATTATTTCGCGGTCTTTTGGGGCGTGGCTATTATCGGCACAACCGGACTGATTCTCTGGTTCCCGGAATTCTTTACCCACTTCCTGCCGGGCTGGATGATAAATGTCGCAACCATAGTGCATTCGGATGAAGCGCTTCTGGCCGTTGCCTTTATCTTCACGATTCACTTTTTCAATACGCATATGCGTCCCGATAAATTCCCGATGGATACCGTCATCTTTACGCGACGGATATCCCTTGAGGAATTCAGGGAAGATCGTCCGCGGGAGTATGCCGAGTTGGTTAAAAACAAACAACTCAGAAAACATCTGGTGGAACCGATGGCCCCGAAGGCTATTCGCACCATGAAAATTTTCGGTTCTATTGCCCTGATCATAGGCCTCTCCCTGATATTATTGATTGTCTACGCCGAAATTTTTGGATATCGTTAGTAAAACAATGTAATTATAAGATTTAAACAAAGACTAATGCAAACCATATTAAAAGCAGATAATATGGATAATTTATTCTTGACAGAGTTTGAGTAAGATAGTAATTTGGCGAAAATCAATGAGGCAAATGGATAAAGTCGATAAAGAAAAACGCAGCTTTTTAAATTGGATCTTAAATAGTGGCCTTGTCGCCCTGTTGGCTTCGGTTTTTTATCCGGTTTATAAATACGTCATCCCGCCCGAAGCGGGCGAGGCCAATGTCTCGCAGGTCAAATTATCCTTTAAACTGGATGAGCTAAAAGAAGACACCCAACACTCCCGTATTTTCAAATTTGGCCGCGAACTGGGCATTATTGTATTAACTCCGGCCGGTGAACTTAAGGCCTTATCCGCAATCTGCACTCATCTTGACTGCACCGTTCAGTATCGCAGCGATCTGGGATTAATCTGGTGTGCCTGTCATAACGGTCGCTATGACCTTGAGGGCCGCAATATTTCCGGCCCCCCGCCGCGTCCTCTGGAACGATATGCCGTTCATCTTGATGAAATCAGCGGCGAGATTTTTATCTCGAAGGAATCGGCCTGATGAACGAATCGACTACCAAAAATTCGCTGCTTGATAAAAGTTACCGGTATATCGACGAACGTTTTAAAATCGCCACTCTGGTGGAATATATGTCGCACAAGGTTGTTCCGCGGCATTCGGAATCGATCTGGTATTTCTTCGGCGGCATGACGCTCTTTTTCTTTGTCGTGCAGGTCGTCACCGGTATTCTGTTGCTTCTTTATTACCGTCCGGGGGCCGAATCGGCTTATGAATCGGTAAAGTTTATTGTCTCCGAGGTTTCATTTGGCTGGCTGATCCGCTCGATGCATTCCTGGTCGGCCAATCTTATGATCCTGGCCGCCTTTATCCATATGTTTTCGGTCTATTTTACTCATGCCTACCGTCGTCCCCGAGAGATTACCTGGATTTCCGGTGTCGTTCTTCTTGGACTTGCTTTTACATTTGGTTTCTCCGGATACCTGCTGCCATGGAACGAACTTTCCTTTTTTGCCACCCGTGTCGGAACCGGCATGGCCGGTGCGATTCCGGTTGTCGGTGGCTTTCTTTTAAAACTTATGCGGGGCGGTGAAAACGTGACCGGTGCCACAGTCAGCCGGTTTTTCGGCATGCACGTCGCCATGCTGCCCGGAGTTTTTGTCGTTTTTCTGACTTTACATCTGTTTTTTATTCAGCGGCAGGGGATGTCGGAACCGCTTAAGTGGATAAAAAAGCATATCTCCGAAAAAAAATATATGGCCTTTTTCCCGAATTTTCTGCTGCGGGAACTTCTCGTCTGGCTGATAATGTTAAATATCCTGGCTATATTGGCCGTCTTTTTCCCGGATGGCATCGGACCGGTGCACTGGCCTCTGGGACAGAAAGCCGATCCATTTGCACCACCACCGCCTGTCATTCGACCCGAGTGGTATTTTATGTTTGCCTTTCAGGCTTTAAAACTTCTGCCGCCGCATATCTGGTTTATCGAGGGCGAACTCTTCGGGATAATTGTCCTTTCGATCGGGGGATTGATCTGGCTTTTGGTTCCGATATGGGCCAGGCCGGAGGCGAATAGCCGCCTTCGTCAACGGCTCGTGATTGGTTTTGGGTGGCTCGTAATAATCTTTATAATAGGCATGACAATATTGGGATATTTATTGGAATAAAAATGAACAGGATACAAACAATTTATTTATTATTGCTTTTGTCGGGGCTGATGCTGATTTTTGTTCCGTCCGCGGTCGCCCAATCAAATAACTGCCTGACCTGCCATACCGATTGGGAAGAAGGCGAGCTGGCGCCGTCACATCTGATTGAAAAAGATATCCATTTTAAGGCCGGTTTGGGATGTGCCGATTGTCATGGTGGCGATCCCGCGTTGGATGATATGGATGATGTCCGCAACAGTCGCGGCTATCAGGGTATTCCCGGCGCGGCTGAAATCCCCAATTTCTGCGGTCGCTGTCACTCCGACCCGACTTATATGATAAAACATAACCCTTCACTGCCCACCGATCAGCTGGATAAGTACAAAACATCGGTTCATGGTCAGCGACTGCTTAAACGAGGCGATACCAAAGTGGCCAATTGTGTTTCCTGTCATTCGGTGCATGATATCGAAGCGCCGCAAATCCCGACCTCGACTGTTTATGCTATAAATCTTCCGCACACCTGTGCCAAATGTCATTCTGATTCCAATTATATGGCAAGCTATCCTATTCCCACCGATCAGTTTGATAAATATGCCCGCTCGGTTCATGGCATAGCTTTGCTGGAGAACAAGGATATCGGCGCCCCGGCCTGCAATGATTGTCACGGCAATCATGGTGCCATTCCGCCGGGAATTTCTTCCATCTCCGCAGTCTGCGGGATGTGTCATTCGCTTATCGCCGATCAATTCGCCGGTTCGCCGCATAAAAAAGCTTTCGATGAAAACGACATACCCGAATGCGAAATCTGTCACTCCAATCATCTGGTTGAAAAACCGCAGCTCTACTGGGTTGGAACGTCCGATTCCGCTCTCTGTGTTGACTGTCATGACGCTGAAGACGGTACGATAGGCTTGGTTACTGCCGACAGCATTAACAGTACAATTACGCATCTGTATGGTGCTTATCGGGAGGCTCTCTCCGCTACCGACGCGGCTGATGAAAAGGGGATGATGGTAACCGATCTGCGTTTTGGTTTAAAAGAAATAAAGCAGTCGATTATTAAATCGCAGACTGCCGTTCATTCCTTCAGTGCGGCTGAAGTATCAAAAAGCGCCTTACCCGGAATCGAATCGGCCAAAAAAATTCAAAAGGCCTCGCTCGGGAAAATCGATGATTACTATTTCCGACGGAAAGGGCTTGGTATCGCAACATTGATAATTTCCATCCTCGCTCTTGCCCTTTATCTGAAAATAAGATCGATTGAAAAATAAGCTTTTTATGTTTATCATTCAATTATATATAATATACAGGAATAGAATCGGATGAGAAGAATAAAGATCCCCAAATTCGGATATAACTTGATAACCGCCGCAGGCGCTATAATCTCTTTTGTCATTATTTTGTTGATGACCTTTCTCTATGTGATCGATATTTTCGCCGGCGAGACTAATCCGTATGTCGGTATCTTCCTCTATATGGTCCTGCCGCCGATTTTAATCTTTGGCTTAATTCTTATTCCGGTCGGTATTTTAAGGTACTGGTGGAAGGCCAGAAAAGGCCTGGTCGAATCGCACACCCCCTGGCCATCGATTGACTTTAATCTGAAAAGTCATCGAAGAGCCTTTCTCTGGTTTATATTCGGATTGATTCTATTTCTCGCCATCAGTTCGGTCGGCAGTTATGAGGCCTATCATTTTACCGAATCGGTCACTTTTTGCGGTAAGACCTGTCATTCGGTAATGAAACCTGAATATACCGCCTATCAGAATTCACCGCATGCCCGCGTCGCATGCGTTGAGTGTCATGTCGGCGAGGGAGCCGACTGGTACGCCAAATCAAAACTATCCGGCCTATATCAGGTTTACGCCGTTATGGCCAATGTATATCCCCGGCCAATCCCAACCCCAATCGAAAATCTGCGCCCGGCTCGTGAGACATGTGAAAAATGTCACTGGCCCGGTAAATTTTTCGGTGCCCAGCAGCGGATATTTGATCATTATATGTATGATGACAAGAACCATCACTGGCCGATAAATATGCTGGTTAAAACCGGCGGCGGGGATCCAAAAACCGGCCTGATGTCGGGTATTCACTGGCATACTTTTATCAGCAACACGATTGAATATATCGCCCGCGATGATCAGAAACAGGATATTCCCTGGGTCAGGGCCACCGATGTCAAAACCGGACGAATGACGCTCTATCAAAACAGCGATGAACCGCTGACCCAGGCGGAAATCGACTCGGCCGAGATTCATGTCCTTGATTGTATGGATTGTCATAATCGCCCCAGCCATATCTATAATGCCCCCGATCGGGCCTTGGATGCCATGCTGCGGGTCAATCGGATTGATAAGACTCTTCCGGAAATCAAAAAAATCGCGGTTGAGGCAATGGCAACCGAGTATAAAACAGAGGAAGAGGCATTACATCAGATTGCCAACTACATAATTGAATTTTATCTAAAGAAATATCCGGATATTTATAAGGAGAGAAAAAATGATATTGATCAGGCGGTTCTGGCCACTCAGCAGCAGTTCTCTCAAAATATTTTTCCGGAGATGAAGGTTAACTGGAAGTATTACCCCGATAATATAGGGCATTTTTATACTCCCGGCTGTATGCGCTGTCATGAGGGAAAACATGTCAGCGATGACGGCGAGAAAATTTCGACTTCCTGCTATTCCTGTCATATCATCCTCTCGCAGGGGGATGGTGAACGGGCACAGATGGCGACCTCGGAGGAAGGGCTGGAGTTTGTTCATCCCGAGGATATCGATGAGGCCTGGAAAGAGATGGGCTGTTACGAATGCCACAGCGGTACGCAGCCGTAAATCAGATTACTCCCGGACACCGCCCGGTTAACCGATTTAGTTTATTATGGATATGGAGTAAAAAAAGCGCCTTTATCATAAAGGCGCTTTGAACTTAAGATATAGAGGATTAACCTTTTTTGACTTCCTCTTTTTTCGGCATGGCATGAACCCCTTTGGCCTTCATTGTCTTATAATCAAATTTCTCTTTGGGGCGGAACTCTTCAGGAATCTTATCATTGTGGCACTTGGTGCAGGTTGTTTCATCCGGGATTAGCAACCCATTGGCCTTTGCCTGTTCGATATCTTTCATTATTGATATTTTCTTATAATCGGCTCCCGGACCGTGACAGGCTTCGCACTGTACGCCTTCCAGTAAAACACCGGCAGCATCAACACCGGTCGAATGACAGCCGACACACAGCTTGTTTTTCTGCTGTTCCGGTTTCAAAGATTCCCAGGCCTTGGCAT
>CAZJLX010000059.1:0-9781 GCA_964546545.1 uncultured Ignavibacteriaceae bacterium
TCATCAGCGGAATATAATAATTGTCGGTAATCGCTCCGAATGCAGAGATACCGCCGGCGAACGGATCATCGATAATATCTTTCATCGTGAAATACGGTTTACGTTCAAACCGGGCATCCTGAATCATCATAAATTCTTCTTCGGTAAAATGGAATCGCTCGTTCCATTTTTCCTCCGGGCTTAGATTAGTCCGGGTCAGCGAGGATTGCGAGGTCAACATCCCTATCGCCTGTCCCCCCCGCCAGACCAGCGGCAAAACCCCGACCGCCCATTCGGCTGATCCGCCGATCTCACCAATCATCGAATTAAGTCGCATACCGTTGGGGAATGTTATCCCGTCAAGGCCCAGAACGACACCCGGAAGCAGGTCGCCATCTATATCCGTAGGCGTCGCCACGCCAATATCGTTTAATTCATCAAGCGCCGGATAATGCCGCGGTCGATCCAGAAAAAATGAAGATAGTTTTTTTACATCGGAATAACCGTACGATTTCGCAATAATCGAAGCGGCCTCGGTCAAATTGGTTTCACGGGGATTAAATTCATCAAAATGGGCGCCGCTCATCCAGCGTTGAACATACACATCGGGCAAATGCCGCTTGATATATGATTCGGTAACAAACAAAGTAGTCATCGAAGAATGAAGCCCCTTAACCGATTTGGTCGTACCCTCGACCACATCGGAACCCATCGAAAGCAGGCTAACGCTGGGCGGCATGGTCAGGCCGTACTGCGCCTGATGTTCCTTTTTGCCAAAAACGGCTCCGACGGCAATGGTCGGATTGCCTCCCGGCTCTTTGCCCGGCTTGGCACGGGCGCCTTCGGTGATAGCTGACTCGATCAGGACTTCCTCGCCGACTGGCAGAGCTTCGGCGGTAAACTGCAGCACCTCGGCCATAACCTGGGCCGCCGTTCTGTCATTGGCCCGTTTAAGTTGATTGATGACTTCCTTGTTGACTTTATTTTTGGGAATTTTGGTCAGACTGGCGCGGCCGTGCAATCCGACCGCTATCGCCGAAAGAGCGGCGGAAAGAATTACTGACTGCCGAACCTTACGATTGCGAAGCGCACCCAGGTTCGATTTACTGTTTATTTTATCGCCGAGAGTAATAATCTTACACGAGTCGAGTTTAATCTGATAACTACTCAAGGCATCTTTATGCCGATGATTGAACTCAATAATCCGGTCCCCGTTAAAAGAAAACTCCTGCTGTCCACCGTTATAAGTCAGACGATAATCGGATATCGAAAAACGTAATTTATCAGTCATTATAATTCTCCTATTGCAACTCAAACCGTCAGATTATAAAGTAACTGTCATAAAGTATTCTAATAATTTATACCAAGTACCACAAGCGATATCTTGAACTAGATAATGGTCTGATCGTTTTTCAGTCACGCGACCATTCTATTTTATCCCCCTCTTTGATATTATAGCGCCGGGCGAAGCCGGCCGCGACCTCTACGACATAGATGGCCGGTTCGTCGGGAAAATAATTTCTGTCCGAAATCGGGTCCGTGTTTTCCCTGATTGTTACTATTTCCAGATTTGAATTTACGAATACCATATCAAGCGAGAGGATTGTATTTCTCATCCAGAAACCGAGTAATTCTTCTTTTTCGAAAATAAACAGCATCGCCTGATCGTCGGGCATCGTGTCGCGATGCATCATCCCCTTTTTTCGCTGTTCATCATCATTAGCGATTTCAATATCGACTCTCTTAAGCGTATCCCCTTTATAGGATAAAAAGTAAAGCTCACCCTGCTTATTAAATTCATAGGCCTTAAATGAAGATGATGGAAAAGTCGTTTTTAACGTATCGTGCAGACCATCTTTTTTTTGCGGGGGGATATTATTCCCGGCTTTCTCCGAATCGGAACAGGAAAAATGTAAAATGAACGCGGCCAGGACAATTACCGACAAAGACATATATATCCCCCGACTCAGAGGTTTTTTTTGCTTCAATGAATTTTTCTTTTTGCCCATTATTGATATAAAATATAATTATTATTTTTATTTCACCAGAGCTTTATCCACCGGATAAAAATTTGTTTTTTTACCGTAAAAAATATCATCACCCCATAATGAAATCCGGCGCGCCAACGATGAGTTTTTTATTCCAAGTCGAATCAGATTATGAATCGTCGTTGGCGGATGACTGAACGGGCAGACTTTCATACACAAACCGCAATCGGTCCCGATCGCTCGCCAATAATACAGACACGACTCGGCATTCATTTTCCATTTCCGAACGCCGCGGACTTCGCTTTTACTCCCGGACGGGATCGCCCCCGACGGACAATTAATCGCACATTTTTTACATCTTTCGCAAAAATCCTGTAGGCCAAAATTAATCGGCTTATCCGGAATAAGCGGCAGGTCGGTGGTCACCGCGCCCAATCTAATACGACCGCCGAATTTTGGTGAAACCAGATAACCCATCCGACTCAATTCACCCAAACCAGCATCATAGGCTACCGGGGGCAGCATAATCTGATAATTACTTCCGGTTATATGCGCTCGCGCCGGATAACCCAGGCGACGGATATACTCGGCCAGCTTTATTGAGATTTCCGCCCCTTTAAGATATTTAAATGATGTCTCTTCGGTGATTAACAACTCAGGTGCCTTATCAACCGCATTATATTCCATCTCAAGCGAAAAAACGATGGCAAAGCGATGATTATTAATTATTCGACTCGCCCATGTT
The DNA here is from genome assembly GCA_964546545.1 of uncultured Ignavibacteriaceae bacterium. Classification (GTDB taxonomy): domain Bacteria; phylum Zixibacteria; class MSB-5A5; order GN15; family PGXB01; genus CAZJLX01. The sequence continues at coordinate 2,713 of CAZJLX010000059.1, forward strand.
TCGGGTCCTCGCCCGACAAAAGAATAAACATACATCGGATTAAGAAGAGCGACACCGATCTCATCGGCGCCCATATCGAGTGTCATCTGCTTTAACTGTCGGGTAGCTTCATAAGGATCGACGTTGTATCTGATTTTATCCATCTCGCCGTCGACTTTAACTGTCAATTCTTTTATCTGATCGAACCTGTCGCTAATCTCCTTTGATTTTACAGGATCGTAATATCTCCCACCCGGTTCAAACAGTTCCGGAAGCCGCCGCAGACGATCATCCGCCTCTTTGTTTTCCGGGCGCAACCTGTAATACTGCTCATATTTATCACTGCCGGCCCGGTATTCCTCACGGCTGAAAAGCACATCGCGTTCATCGACCCGCTCATTGATTAGGCCAATTGACAAATCTTCACTGATTCCGGTCGGGACAAAAAACATAAATACTGACAATAATGTAATTAAGATAAGAATGATTTTAATACTGTAAGGATAGTCAAAGAAATAATCGAGTCCGAACCAGAACAGGCCCGATAATAGCAGCAGAAATATACAGATTAATGCGGCACGCCATTTTTTTTCCCGTAACGAGCTGTATCCCAAAAGCGTGAAAAAAATCAGAAGCAGTCCGCCAATCAGATTGAATATAATATTTAGAACCGACATTTAAAGAATATAAGGGAATTCTCAATAAAAGAACAGGGCCAACACTTTATGCCGATTAAACGATATTTGTATTATATTTTCGAAATATAAGGTAATCCTTGACATTTTGGACAAAATAACCAAAATGAACCGTTGGACAAGAGATAGGTTTAAATAGTTTATGAGGTTATCAAACAAGCTGTTCGGTTTATTACCCGGAAAAGTAACCTTATGGTTCTCGCTTTTTTTGGGAGGAGCCGTCTATTTCGGCCTCTTTCGCCTGATTTTTCTACTGACTCACCGACATTTGATTAGCGATGTTTCAATTTACGATTTAATTTATACTTTCTGGATCGGTTTCCGGTTCGATGCCGTTATTTTATCAATAATTATCCTGCCCCTGTATTCAATTTCTCTTTTGCCCTGGATAGATTTTAAGATTCGCTATATTCGAATTATTACGCTTATCTTTCTGGCTGTTATATTTTCACTGTCATTTTTAATATGTACGGCTGACCTGCGGTTTTTTGATGTTTTCGGAAGCCGGATAAATTACTGGGCGGTCGAATATATTGAATACCCGGAGCTCTTTTTATACTCTGCGACCGGTGACAGTTTTTCTCTGGAATTGATTTTACTCTGGTTGTTGAGTACAATCTCCTTCACTTTATTTATCAATTATCGACTCAATAAATCATACGGACATCATTCCTCGCTGAGCAAACTCCCCAAAATAGCACTTTACCTGTTAGTCATTTTATTGCTTGCCTTCGGGATACGCGGCCGTCTGGGTATCAAGGGGCTTGAGTGGGGCAGCGCCTTTTTCTCCGACAACCATATTGTCAATCAAACCTCCTTAAACGGTGTCTACACATTAACCCGTTCCATCTATGAAGAGTGGCGCAACGGACGGGTGATCTTCGGCAAAAATATCAATCGTTTTAAATTTTATAATGAAAAAGAGGCCTACTTAACGACCGCCGATATGCTGGGCTTTCAGCCCGACATGAATAACGATAGTTTCAATTTCGTACGCATACAGGAAAGCGATAACAGACTTGGGTTTTCGCCCAATATTATCATAATCATAATGGAAAGCTGGTCGGCCAAATACGTCGGTTCTCTCGGCGCTGATTATAATGTCACCCCGGAATTCGATCGTTTATCTTCCCGCGGGATATCATTTCAGAATTTTTATGCCAACGGAGTTCGAACCAACCGGGGCATCCCGGCGGTCCTCTGTTCTTTTCCATCGCTGCCCGGACGCTCGATTATGAAACGGTATGCCGCCGATTATCCTTTCTTTTCGATCGCACAGATACTTGGCAAGGAGAACTACACTTCGATATTCGCTTACGGGGGCGATATCGAATTCGATAATATGCGCGGATTTTTAAAGGCGGTCGGATATGATACATTTTATTCGGAGGATGATTTTGGCTCGGATGATATTCTCGGTAAATGGGGTGTCCCGGATCATATTATGTTTGACCGGATGGTACATGAGATAAAAAATCTGCCCCGCCCGTTTAATCTGTCGATTATGACCCTGAGCAATCATGAACCGTTCCTGCTGCCGGATGATCGTTTTAAACTTTATGATGATTCGAATTCAAACAGCCGGGAACTAAACAGCTTTTATTATTCAGATTGGGCGCTGGGTCAATTCATAAGCGAGATGGAGAAACTTCCGGTTTTTGACAGCACAATTTTTATTTTCACCGCCGATCACTGTACTCATCGCACCAGCAAATATCTGCTTGATCCGATCCGCTTCCACACACCCCTATTGATATTTAGCCCCTCCATCCTGGGTGACAGCGCTATTCAGGTCGAAAAAACCGGGAGCCAGGTTGATATTCTACCGACTTTGTTGGATATCCTGGGGATTACGGCTGAACATTCGAGCTGGGGACGCGACCTATTAAGCCTTAAAAAGGATGACCCCGGATTCGCGGTCGTTGTCTCGGGTGAAAAGATGGGTCTGATCGAGGCGGACAAATTTTATGTTCACTGGCCCGAAGCGGTTAGAGAATTGTATGACTTACGCGATTCGTCCTATCTGGAAATAAACCGGGCCGACAGTCTGCCCGATTTAACGGATAGGATGGAGCGAAGGCTCAAATCATATATCCAGACCGCCAATTACCTGTCGCGCGGCGGTCGAAGAAAATAAACCGCACTATTATTTATCCCGATTGACTTCGGCGGTCAATTCCGCCGCCGTCCTGGAGACTACACCCAACTGCCGACATTCGATAAGAATTTTATGATACAAACCGAGCATCCGTTTATTTTCCGGATTATAAAACTGCCCCGGGTGGATAATAAACGATAAGGCTCCACCGACACTTTGTAGGTGTTTTAAAAGACGGACAAAGGCATTGACAGCCTTGTCGCCATATTGATTGACCAAAGTCGCATCCATTATAACCATCGGCACTTCGCAGATACTATGCGCCTTTTCGGATGAAAAATCATAAGGTCGATAACAGCCGCCAACACCGCACCGATAACCGATAGAATCGGCATAACCGGCTGACTCATCGACTTCAATCCCGAACGATTCCAAAAATTGAAATGACCTGGCCGAATCGAATCTCAGATAATGCGCGCGTCCGGTTTTAATCGGTTTCGTCAAAATAGATTTAAGTTCTTTTATTTGTCGGTCGAAGCTGTCATGATTTAAAAAGGTATCATAATTATAGTGAATTCCACATTCCCATTTTAAGGGTATCTGTTTCTGCGTTTTTTCGATTATCTCAAGGCCGGATCGCCGGCCGAATCTTCCGCCACTTCCGTTAATAAAATAAAAAGCCGAATGGTAGCCAAAAGATCGCTCGATATTAATCATCCCCTTAATATTATCAAAATAAAAGACCCTCGGTGTCAGTGCGTTGCGCATAAGCCACCACACATTGCCGATTTTCGGCAGTCTGACTTTTAAAAGTGGCGCGAATATACGATAGGCCCTGACCAGTTGTGTCCATAAATCATTGCCGAGTAAAATATCGCAGTCATGCGAGAGGACGACAACCGGCGGTTTTAGTAAAGTGTCAAGCGACATTTGAGGTTTGCCGTTTTTTTTACATCCGAACGCCGCTCCCGCCAGAGCCGCCACAGCCTCATTAAAAGCCGGTATTTCAAGAAGTCGAATATCTTTTCTGGGGCTGAAGGCGGCGGCGAAACGGCCGTGACCGTCCCTCTGATCAACTTGGCGCTCTTCATTGAAAGTGAGCAAATCAAAAAGATTACCGAATAAGTTCCAGGCAGGGATAACTGTTCCGGTCGTTTTTTGATACCAGAGGGGTGCCGATTCATTTGGTACCGCGCGCCACTCGCCGGTTGATGGTTTTTCGACCCGATTCCATAAGGTCAACTGAATACTATTAAACGGAACAGAGTAAGGGACTATTCGCTGATTGCTTTTTTTTATATCGGTTGGAATAACTATTATCGGTTCATTTATATTGATAGCCTGTTCATACGGTACAAAGCGGACAATCCGGCTGTTTAGCAAATCATAAATTTCCGGAACAAAAAAAAGCCGGGTATGATTTAGAATCTGTTCCCGGAGATAATCGGCTTCGGGCGTAAACATTAGCCCAGCACTCCCTCGGTAAATATTCGGGTTATATACCAGTCATCAATCTTTTCAATCCCACCCCTTTCCCGGCCCGCCTCGGATATATATAAAACAACCGAATGACCTCGCTTTATATGATAAAATCCGATCTGCCTTGCGGCCCGACAAACAAGTTTATCAAACGAGTGATTGTTGACCTGCCAGCCGCGAATTCCGACCGCACCCATTTTTCGGGTTCCATCGACAGCATCGGACAGCAGAAGCCGTATAATATCTAAATCGCTTATCTCTCGCCTGTCGGCGCCATCCAGCATCAGATCCACCAGATAACCCATACCGTCATCGCCCAAAGCATATATAACCCAGCCGATCAATTCCTTTTTATAATAAAGACCGCGAAAAATACCCTTCACATAAGGATTATTAATAATCCGCCAGTTCAGATAGGCCTCATCTCGATATATTGTCCTCCCACCCCACTTTTTTATAAAGCTTTCGCATACTTTACCACTATCCGGGGGTGCCGAATCAAGAGTCCGAATTTCCATATTCTCCGGCATACCGGGGCAATTGATAAATAGTCTGCAAGTGCTGACCAAACGTGCACCCGCAAATATTATCTTGAATATCGTCCGTTTAACAGAGCTTTTTATAGAAGATTCGATAAGAACCGGCACTGATCGAACGGAAAACGGGAAAAAAATCTGCGATGTTACTACCGGTGAAAGAAAACCGAGTCGATTAAAAGCCTTTATGGCTGGTGTGAATCCCCAGATAGACAAAAAATTTTTCTCTTTCCCGTAATCAAATAAAAAACGATACATTTTCTCGAAAAGCTGCCGGCCTCGATATTCCGGATCCACAAGCGTCTCTTCTGATTTGGCCGTCCAGTAAATACCACCACTATCGATCATCTGAATCGGAATTAAGGCCTGAGTCCCGACAATATTGCCCTTATCGGCGACAACCGCGTAGGGAACGGTTGAATCGTTAAATGTATTTTCAATAAAATCCCAGCGCCATTGGGTCAATGTTCTTCTTTTTTTATAAAGCCGATTATGAAAATCATTACTGCTCTCGGCTTCACCGTCGGCTATTAAGCGAATTTCCAAAATTGACCCCTTGGAATAAAAAAAATCAACCGTTCAATCATTAACCCGGTATTAACCGGCCTATAATACCTATCTCATTTTAAGATGACAAGATTTTTCTGTCCGATCATCACAGGACGTTGTCAAATCTACCACAAATACAATAAAAAAGCGCTGTCAGCTATTTTTTTTGATAACGTTTACCACTTTTCTGCGCCTGTGTTATTGAATGGAAAAGAGAAAGTAAAATTGAGATAAAGATGAACAAGTCAACAGCAAAAAAAGCAAAGTCAAATAAGGGACATGAGAAGAGAGGAGACAAAATGTCACATTCAAACAAACTTTCGACCCTCATCATCGAGAAAAAACTCGGGATGCTGCTGTGGGTAATCCTGATGGGATTGCTGTTCTTATTTCTGAGCAGTCGCGCCGAAGCGCAGCTTTCGACCGAATCAATTGCTACCGGCGGGATTCAGGTCAATTATCATGATAATCTTGATAACGCCATAAATAACCCGGCTCTTTTGAGTTTCGGGAACTTCCGCCTGAAATTGGCCGGTGTCGGACTCGCTTTTGATGCCAATAACAGCGATGTTTTCGATTTTATCAGCAGCCACCAAAAAGATCTCTCCGACTGGTCGAATCTCAGTCAGGAAGATCGCGATTCCATTAACAATGATCTGATGGAATTGGAAGATCGTCAGGCGATGCTTTCGGTTTCACCGACAATCGGAATTGGCTTTAAAAAGTTCGCTCTGGCCGGTTATGCCACTTCTTATGTTGATCTGGAACTGGTTCCGGCCGACACAGCCGACGCCAATAGTCAGGTTGAACTTAAGGCAAAACAGAAAACCGAAGCGGTGGTTCTGATGGGTATGTCCAAGACCTTTTTTAATCGTCTGGCCATCGGCGGTAATGTCCGCTATATCAATCGGTGGGAAAATGACGCGGTTGATATGGGTTGGAGCAAGGCCGGCGAGATGGAAAACTGGGTTAAGATGCTTTGGGAAGATAAGCAGAATATAGAGTCCGGCTATTCGGTCGGTGCCGGAGTCGCGATAAAGCTGTCACAATCGACAATAGTTGAATATATGGCCGATAATCTGGCTTTTAAGCTGGGTGATGATGAGCGCAACATTCACAGCCGTATCCAGGCAACTGCAGAATTTGGCAAAAATTTCTTCACCCGGCTTGTTTCTGCTCGCGCTTTGCGCGTGGCAGCCGCGATCAAATCCGATGAGAATGCAATGCCGACATTTGACCTTAAAAGGGCGGCCGCCGGTGTCGAGCTTGAATATCCGCTGATCAAGCTCCGCGGCGGTATTAATGACGGGCAGTATTCTTACGGAGCAAACCTGAACCTGGCTTTGATTAACATCGGCTACGCCTGCCAGATCGCCGACGACCGGGGCCGGTACCACACTGTGGAACTGGCAATGGAATTTTAACAAAGCCTTTCTGAAGGGATAGGTTTGTGCTCAGAGGTGGGAGTCGATCGACTCCCACCTCATTTTACATTATAATCTATCTCAAGAGATGTTTAATCTGAGGCGACGTTTCAATAACTCAAATAAGAGCTTATCGGTTTGGATTCCCCATCAAAGGCAGGTATTAAAACCTGCCTTTTTTTCAAAATATTAATTGATAAGAAATCATTGACTTGGCATTTTAGGTTAATTATCGTGACACAACAGATTTGAACTCAGGCTGAGCATAATTGATGTTGAGGGCATTGGGGAATGTCGGTTCCCGAAATG
>CAZJLX010000060.1:0-9772 GCA_964546545.1 uncultured Ignavibacteriaceae bacterium
TGTGACCCGACACGCGAATTATTATCAGATTAAAAACTTGCCATTTTTGTAAAAGACTTTGCCATCCGCTTCGATTTCGCCGCCCTCGTGAAGATCGCAAACCATATCCCAGTGAATACCGGAGGTGTTTTTTCCGCCGGTTTCGGGAAATGAGGAGCCGACCGCCAGATGACAGGTGCCGCCGATTTTTTCATCAAAGAGAGTATTGCGCGTGAATTTGGTTATTTCATAATTGGTTCCGATGGCAAACTCACCCAGCCGCCGGGCTCCTTCATCGGTATCGAGCATGGCCGTCAGAAAGTCCTGATTTTTCGAGGCGGCCGCCTCGACTATTTTGCCGTCGCGGAAAGTGAACCGGACGCCGTCCGCTTCGCGCCCCTGATAAAAGGCGGGATAGCTGTATTTGATAGTTCCGTTGACCGAATCCTCGATTGGCGTCGTGAAAATTTCACCGTCGGGGAAATTTTCCTTACCACAGCAGTTGATCCATTTGCGGTTTTTGATATTCAATGTTAAATCGGTTTCTTCGGCCCGCAGATGGATTTTCTCGAAACCATTTAAAATATTAACCAATCTGCTCTGTTCTTTTTCAATCGAGCGCCAGTAGGCGATCGGGTCATCTTCGAAAACATGCCCGGCCCGATAAACAAAATCCTCATAATCGGTCAGTGACATTTCGGCATCCTGGGCATGCGCTTCGGTCGGATACTGCGCACCGCTCCAGCGCATACTACCGTCGGCGGCCCGCTGGAAAAATTTGGTGCGCAGCGGTTCCATCGTTTTGCTGTTTAACTGAAGCTTTGTCGGATCAACACCGCTCAGAAATTTAGTGTTGGTCGTCCCCCAGATATGAAGAAAGGCATCCATCTTTTCGTACTCAATTTCAGTTATCGGCGAAATGTACTTGAGTTGATCTTCGGTACCGAGTCTGAAAAATGATTCGGTCAATTCGTTCATCATGAATTGCGCAAAGGGATGCGCTCCCAATCTCATCGCCTCGTCGTAAACCGCGCACACCAACGGAGCCGCAACCGCTTCGGCGCGAATTTTAAAGAGCTGACCCTTTTTAATATTCAGCGAATAGTTAACGAGAATTTTCGCGAGATTTTCAACACGTTGATCCATTTCCAAACTCCTCTGACTTAAATATTGACACCTTCCAGATGCAGAAGACGTTTTTTCATATTCAAACCTCCGGCGTATCCTCCCAGACCATTAGTCGCAACGACCCGGTGACAGGGGATTACAATCGGGAGACGATTACGGGCGTTGACCGATCCGACAGCCCGGGCCGCACCCTTATTGCCAAGCGACCCGGCAATATCGCCATAGGTTTTAATCTGGCCGTGCGGAATTGCGGCGATTTTGCGAAGGGCCCTTTTTTGAAAAGCTGTCCCCTGCAGATCCAGTTTAAGGTCAAATTTTTTCAGCGATCCATTCAGATATGATTTTATCTGTTTTTCCAATTTTTTATTTTCGGCGCCACCGGTTACTCTCTCACAGTCCCTGTAGTCATGTTTGACATAGGAATCAAAGGTTGATTTACTGCCTTTACCAAAACAGATCAAGGCGACACCCTTATCGGTGGCCGCCGTTTGAAACGGTCCCAGTGAACTCTGAAACTTATGGATATGCAATTTTTGCCTCATTTTATTTCCTCCGATAAAAGTGAATACCATAAATATAACGTATATAATGAACGAAAGGGAGTAAAAGGTTGCGTTGGTCTGTCGATTTGTTCGTCATTGTCATTTATCTTCTACAAACTAAAATTATAAGGCGGTTTTATTACAAAAGAGGCCTGATTCATGACACCTGATCGGCAAATATTACCAGCAATTCCTTTAGATGTGTAATTATGAAGTCGGGATTACTTTCAACCATTTTGTCGTCACCGCCAAAAGGCGACTTAACGCCAATTACGGGAAGTGAGGCGGCCCGGGCGGCATATATATCATTTATGGTATCACCGACCACGACCGTGTTATTCAACTCGCCGTTCATCAACTTCCGGACCTTATTAAATACTTCCGGATCCGGTTTGACTTTGGACACTTGATCGGCGCCGACCGTTATTTTCAACAGATTCGTCCAATCGAATTTTTCAAGTATTAATTTAATATGTTGGCTGATTTTGGTCGTTCCCAAACCAAGATTGTATCCTCTTTCAGATAACTTATGCAAAATTTCATCGGCGTCATCCAGAGCGCATGTCCCGTCGGCAACAACTTCTCTCGCCTTTTCCCGAAAGAATTCCCAAAATTTCTCATAAGAATTTTGAGAAAAAGCATAAAACATCTCTTCCAGCGGATATCCTATAAACCGGCGAATCTCGCCCGGCTGGCGAGCCGGATCGCCAAGCTTTTCCAGAGCATAATTGGTTGCCTCGACTACCGCTTGGGAGGAATCAATGAGCACGCCATCGAAATCAAAGATTATATTTTTTATGTTGTCAAATTTCAAAAAATGTAACAATCCATTCACATTTTTAGTCAAGTATTCGCAAAAAGTAAGCTTATTTCAAACCCCTGTCAATCTCATTTGGATCTTTTTCCGTGGAATAACTGTTTAATATTTAAACATAAATGGCGGTCTTAAGTCGTAATATGTATGTAACATGTTGATTGATAATGCAATACTCTGCAAGACCGGAAATATTGAAAGAATTCGAGTCAAAATTGACCCTTTCTGTCTCTCTAACAGTTTAAAATCAAACAGGTTACAAAAATTAATGAGGTCGCGTATCACATTTGAAACCAGATATATGGCTTGTACGTATTAAAAACAGGCGGATAGAGTCTCCTCGCGGTTCTTATCTTGCTTGACAAACATAGGAAAAGAAGTAGATTGGATATAGAAAGGTTAGCAGGATGAAACAATTTTCACTCACGGTTATGGCAATTACCGCCTTTTTGCTTGGATTAATCTGGGCTGTCGGAACAGGTGAGGCTATCCCCCGTCCGGAAACCAAGACTATATTTTTGGCCGATACTATTCATATTGACCTCGAAGATCAACCGGCCGAGATAGATACGGAAGCAAATGAGAATGAATCCCGCGAGACGTTGTTCAAAGAAATAAAAAAGCTTAATCAGACCGTTTACGATATAAAAAATCGCTATATGGAAGATATAAATACCGAGGATCTTATTAATTCCGGTATTAAGGGGATGCTCAAAAACCTGGATCGTTACTCGGTCCTGATGGAAAAGCAGTCTTATGACCGGCTGATGGAAAGCACGCATGGCAAATACGAAGGTCTTGGGATGGAGATTGATTCTCGCCATGATTATATAACGGTAGTCACGCCGATGGAAGGAACTCCGGCCTATAGGGTTGGCCTGCAGTCAGGCGATCAGATAAGAAAGATCGGCGGAACTTCAACCTATAAAATGACCACGTCCGATGCCGCCAAACTGATGCGGGGAACAGCCGGAACCTCGGTAAATCTTGAAATCTGGCGCGAAGGTTTATCCCAGCCCCTGGATTTTGAGGTCGAGCGGGCCGTTATCGAATTAAAATCGGTCAATTATTACGGCGTTATTGATGGCACCAATATCGGCTATGTTCGTCTCTCTCGTTTCGCCGAAGAAACTTCTCAGGAATTACGGGAAGCGATTACCGAACTCAATACCAAAAATATCGATGGATTGATTTTTGATTTACGTTCCAATGGCGGAGGTCTTTTACAGCAGGCGGTTGAAACAGCCGAGCTGTTTATCGAAGAGGGCCAGTTAGTTGTCTATACACGCGGCAAATTCGCAGGTTCGGAACGTCGCCACTATTCCAAACGAGTTCCTCTCTTCCCCGATAAACCGCTGGTGCTTCTGGTCAACGAAGGAACCGCCTCGGCTTCGGAAATCGTTTCCGGCGCCATACAGGACTGGGATCGAGGAATTATTGTCGGTTATCCGACCTATGGCAAGGGTTTGGTTCAGCAGATTTTCCCGATTGGAGCCGATGGCGATGTCGCTTTGAAATTGACGACGGCCAAATATTATATTCCCTCCGGTCGCTGCATTCAAAAAGTGGATAATGAAATGAAAAGCGATTTTCAGGATCCTGAGGCCGAGCAGGAAGAGGAGAAGGCCGAGATTGACAGCATGAATATATCCGAGAAGGAAAAGTACTATACCAACAGCGGCCGAGTCGTCTATGGCGGCGGCGGTATTCTTCCCGACGTTGAGCTTGATGAAGATCGTATGTATAAGCCGATTGAAATCAATCTTGAGCGGGGTCGTCACTTCTTCGATTTTGTCGTCAAGTATACGGCGGCGCATCCGGAAATTACTTATAATGACGAAGTCAGTGATGAAATGGTCGATGAATTCAAGGCTTATTTGAAAGAGGTCGATTTCAGTTATAAAACGGCCTTGGAAGTCTCTATCGAAGAGATGCGCAAAATGATCGAAGAGGATAAAAAGGAAGATATATTCGGCGGAGTGGTCTCAGATTTTGAGTCGCTGGTCGACAAGGAAAAAGAAGCCGATTTTATCAAATCAAAAGACTATATTAAAAAGGCCATTAAAAGAGAGTTGGCTTCCAAGCTCGGCGGACAACGCGCCCTGTACGAGGAAGTCATACTAAAAACCGATAGTACCGTTCTTAAGGCGATAGGAATTCTTCAGAACACAAAGGAATATACAAGAATTTTGGTGGAGGGTCAGAACAAAGACCGCTCATCAATCGAATCGAAATAAAAACAGGACTAACGAAAAAGCGCCTCTTGACGAGGCGCTTTTTTTATTTGAGATCAAAGCGTTTTATTTTCCAGCGATTATCTTTTTTTATCAATGTTATTTCAAGCTCTCGTCCGGGATCGGTGCTGTCGGCGATAATGAAACAGTTGACCCGCGCTTTATCCTTGACATAAAAGAAGTCTCTTTTGCCAAACGAGTATGATTGATTCTCGCCGGTATCGGAATAGACAGCGGACAATATCTGCTCGCTGTTGTACCCCAGTTCGGCGGCATTGTCGGCCATCAGAGAATCGATTACTTCCGGATTTTTGTCTTTTATGGCCATCTCCAAATCGGCCAAAAGATCTTTTATTACCGGAATTTCATCCCGAGGCGGATTTTTTTTACTGCTGCAGGACAGAACAGAGAGCAATAAGATAAACAAAAACGGATAATAAATGACTTTCCGACAGGTCATAATTTAGTCTTCCTCATTTTCCAGCACATACATACCGGAGCCCTCCGGGATCAAGATATTGTTTTTTATCAATTTTTTATTCAGCCGATCGACAACCAAAAACCAACTCCAGAGATAGGCTCCCTTATAATAAGCGTATTCGCCATCTTTCTCAAACGTTTTATGTATGTCATCTTTTAAATTTTTCAGAAGCGGCGCAGTACCTTCGGTCAGAACAACCATCGGTTCGTCCGTAATTCTTTTATCATACCTATAATAAACCGGGACGTCTTTTTCCTCAAAGACCATGCCTCTTTTTTGACAATTCAGTTTCACTACTCTATCACCAAAATATATTCCGCGCATACTGGGTCCTTTGGCGTTAAAATAAAATCCGTTGCCGACTCTTTCTGAGGAACCGGAGACCAGATAGATATATTGCTCCAACATCCCGTTGCAGGGCGAGGCATCTTTATATGGCCCATATTCTTTGCCCTCATTTATAAATATGCCGCCCAGATAGTCATACAGGAAGAGTCCCAGAATCGCCGGAAAACGATGGTACAGAATTGAACCGCCATCAAAGATATTGTTTTTATCTCCGGTCAGTTTATGTTCTTTGACCATCTGTTCAAGTTTTTGTTCATATTCGGGAAGTCTGCTTACGATCAGATCATACAATCCATCGACCGTGCGATTTATTGAGGGATTTAATTTATCATAATCCTGATTATCAATAACTCTTATGGCCGGGCGGAAAGTGCCATTATCATTTCTTAGCAGCTTGTTTTCCTTCAATCGTCTGGCCAGTGACAGAGTAAAATCGACATTGACTCCGCACAATTTCGAGATCTCTTCCAGGCTTTTTCCGCGGTACAATAGAAGCATCAGGATCCGGGTAATATGATTATCAAAAAGCTGCGTCTGGTCGACGAATCCAGGCAGTTGAATGCCGGGTTCGATTAATTTATCGATATTGACCGGGATTTCTTTTTTAAATTTAATAACCTGCGAATAAAATTTCAATGATTCATACAGTTGATCAAGCGTATCGACCACATCATAGACATCGATATTAACGATACCCTTTCCGAGGTTACCTGGAATGACAAACGGTATTTCCAAATTCAGCGTATCGGACGACTGAATAAATGCGGTTTTTTTGCTTTCGCGCCGCGCTTCAACACGTGCATCGGGGAAAATAACCTCGATTCGGGCAGCAACGAATTTAAAATATTCGGCATTGTTGATAATTTCAATGGTTGCCTTCTGTTGTCCCCAATCGGTGGACGACAGTTCCACCTTATTAACTTTCAATTCATTGGTCTCATCGGCTGAAACATTGATCACCGAAAAAATAATTAAGATTAAAACCGTAATTAATCTGCTTCGGGTCATTATCTTTTCTCCCAAAATTAAACTTAATTATTGCTCTCCGGCCAGTTGTCCGCAGGCCGCTTTTATATCTTTGCCGCGACTTTTTCTAACGGTCACAGCCGGCGCCCGCGGATATAGGAATTTGGCAAAATTGTCAACATCCGAATCACCTGGCGTCTTAAAACCTGTATCCTTAACAGGATTATATGCAAGAATATTTATTTTGCAAGAGATTCCCTGTATTATTCTGCTAAGCTTAAGAGCATCCTCATGGGAATCATTAAATCCTTTAAACAGTATATATTCAAAAGTTACTCGTTTTTTTCTTTTACGGGCGAAATACTCGGCCGCCTGCATGAGTGATTTTAATTCGTTTTTTTTGGCTGTTTTAATTATCTCCTTTCTTTTTTTATCATCCGCAGCATGAAGCGAAATTGCCAGATTTACTTTAAGCCCCGAATCCGCCAGTTTTATAATCTGAGGAATAATCCCAACGGTCGATACGGTGATTTTTTTGGCCGATATCGACAGCCCCAATTCCGACGAAATGATTTTAATCGATTCGATCAGATTATAATAATTTAAGAGCGGTTCGCCCATACCCATAAAGACAATATTATCAATCAAATCACCGCCGTCTCGTTTTTGAATGTACAGCAGTTGTCCGATTATCTCGCCGACCGTCAGATTGCGTCTGTACCCCATATTCCCTGTGGCGCAGAAGGTGCATCCCATCGGGCATCCGACCTGAGTCGAGACACAAACCGTCCGCTTCCCCGCCTCAGGAATAATTACCGTCTCGATAAATTCATCTGGCCCAAGTTTGAACAGCAGCTTCTCGGTGCCATCTGTCGAAATTTGGCCTTTGACCGACACGATATGGTCAATTATAAATCCATCCGATAGCTGTTTTCTTAGCGGCAGAGACAAGTCGGTCATAATATCAAAAGAATCAGCCCTTTGCCGATACAGCCATTTGAAAAGCTGGCGACCTTTGTATTTCTTGTCACCCAACTTCACGGCCAGGTTTTCACAATCGGCCAGACTATATCCGATCAGGTTATTCTTTGACATAAGTCTTAATTTATCCTTCAATTATAAAATGACAAGACTTTATATATTTTATACAAATATGAATTTGATATTGCCCCATTAAATATTTATATCTATGTTATATGGAATCAATTGCTATTATCTTATACCGGAGCCGTTTAAATGGCAGAGAATTATGATAATACGGAATCATTTTCGCCACTGATCAGCGGCAGTAAAGTCGGGCATTATATTATATTAGAAAAAATCGGTGCCGGCGGGATGGGTGAGGTTTATCTCGCCGATGACAGCAAACTAAGCCGCAAAGTAGCGCTGAAATTTATGCCATATGAAATGTGTCGGGACGCCGATTGCAAGGCTCGATTTATTCGCGAGGCACAGGCGGCGGCCCGGTTGAATCATACCAATATAATGACTATCTATGAAACCGGCGAATATCAGGCGCGACCTTATATTGTCATGGAATTCTGTCGCGGTGAGAGTCTGCGCGATTTGTTAAAGGAACTTGAGCCGACTGTTGATCGGACATTGGATATCGCTTTACAGATTGGCGAAGGATTAAATCAGGCACATCGAGCCGGGGTGATTCATCGCGATATAAAGCCCTCCAATATTCTTATCGATGACAGCGGCAAAGTTAAAATCGTTGATTTTGGTTTGGCTGATTTAAAAGGCGGCGAGCAATTGACCAAAAGCGGTTCGACTCTGGGTACGGTCGGTTATATGTCCCCCGAACAGGTCAGGGGTGAAAAAACGGATGAGCGTTCCGACCTGTTCTCATTTGGCGTTGTTTTATACGAAATGCTGGCCGGTCGCCCCCCTTTTAAGGAAAATAATGATGCCGCGACTATAAAGGCGATTTTAGAAAAGAAACCGGAACCGCTGACCAGATACAAATCTGATTTGCCGGATGAACTTCAAAGGATAGTCCTTAAACTTCTGGAAAAAGAGAGTAAATTCCGGTACCAGTCGGCCGCCGATTTATTGGCCGATCTGAAACGGCTGCAATTGCCGGAGAGAGCCGCTCTCCCCCCCCAAAAGACAACCGATTGGTGGAACCGCTTCGTGGTCACTTCGGCCGCGGCTGTCTTGTTAATAATGGCGATATACTGGCTCTATAATAAATATATTGCGGTTCCGACCCATTTGCCTGACGAAGACCGAATCATGCTGGCCATGCTGCCGTTTGAAAACCTGGGCGATCCGGAGGATGAATATTTCGCCGACGGTATCACCGACGCCATAAATACACGGCTGGCCTCTATTCATGGCATGGGTGTGATCTCCAGGACAAGCACAATGGTTTATAAAAAAACAAATAAACGACTACCTGAGATTGCGAAAGAACTGGGTGTCGATTATATCCTGGAAGGGACTATTCTCTGGGATAAATCAAAAGATATTCAACGAATAAGGGTGATCCCGCAGCTAATAAACGTGGCTAATGATATTCATCTCTGGTCGGATGAGATTGACCGCGATCTTAACGATCTTTTTGCGGTTCAGGCGGAGATTGCGACATCGATTTCCGAGGCGCTCGGGTTGACACTACTTGAGCCGGAAAAACAGATGATTCACACCGCGCCGACTCAAAACATGGACGCTTATCATTACTATTTAAAAGGAATGGAATTATGGAAAGATGAGCGGAAAGCATATGAGGCGATTACCATGTTTGAAAAGGCGGTCGAATATGATTCTTCATTTTATTTTGCCTATCGGATGCTCGCCCAGTTAAATGGCTTTAAGTATATAAATAGTAATGGCGTGAATGATTCCTACTATCAAATGGCCAAATATTCGGCTGAAAAGGCATATCGACTGGCCGGGGGAAATCCTGAGGGCCAGATAGCAATGGGTTACTTTCATTATTATTGCAGCCGGGATTATGAAAAGGCTCTTGACCTTTTCGATAAGGCCCTGAAACAACAGCCAAACAACTCCAGTTTATTAAGCGCTATAGGTTTTGTTAAACGACGACAGGGTCATTGGGAGGAAGCGGAAGCGTTATTGCGTAAATCTTTAAAGCTTGATCCGCGCAACGTTGGTACTATGGACGCGTTGACACGAACGCTGTATTATATGCATCACCTTGAGGATGCCAGACGATTGAATGACAGCGGACTGGTTCTGGCGCCCAAGAGCCAAATACTATTGATCTGGAATCTATTTTTTCAGCGCTGGATCGGAAAAACTCTGGAGGCCA
>CAZJLX010000061.1:0-9672 GCA_964546545.1 uncultured Ignavibacteriaceae bacterium
AAGCGTTTTAAAAAATGAATTAAGCGAATTAGAAAGCGAGAAAGCGCAAAACGAGCAAATGTTGGAATCCAAGAAAAAGAATTTAGAAAATTTAAAACAAGATCTCCAAAAATTAGACTCAAATTACTTAGATGTCCAAGAAAGACTTGAATCCATCCGACAATCCATATTAAGCGAGCAAGAGTCAAGAAATTCACTATATTCAGAGGTAAAAGTATTAGAAAATACGCTGAATAATTTCGAAAAAGACAAAAAGAAACTTAAAACTCGGGGAGGCGCGGGATCAGGAAGTTCCGGAAAAATTGAATCACCGCTGCGTCCCAAGGGGATTATCCGACGACCTCCCTGCGCCGATACCTGTCCCAACCACAATCAGATCCGAAAGATGCTGATGGCCATTCAACGGGCGGAAGATCTGGACAAGACGTATGATCAGGCCTATGAAGAAGCTTTTTACATTTTCCTGCAAACAACACCTTTCCCGTCAGTCTGTGGCCGTGTCTGCCCGCATCCGTGCGAAACGCAATGTAACCGAAATGAGAAAGAGGGCGCCGTTCAGATTAATAAAGTGGAAAGATTTATCGGTGATTACGGTCTGAGCAAAAAATTGGCTCCGAAAAAACTTACCGAAGATAAAAGAGATGAAAAAATTGCCGTTATCGGTTCCGGACCAGGCGGTGTCGCGTGCGCTTACCATCTCGCCCGTCGCGGATATCAGGTAACGATTTTTGAGGCCTTTCCCAAGAGCGGCGGCATGCTTCGATACGGTATCCCCGATTATCGTCTGCCGCAGGAGATTCTCGATGCCGAGATCAATCGAGTAGTCGACATGGGTGTTGAATTGAAACTAAATATGTCGGTCGGCAACGATATCTCGATGGATGATCTAAAAAAGGACTATAACGCTGTCTTTGCCGCCATCGGCGCTCATAAGGGATTGAAACTCCGCGTTGAGGGTGAGGATGCTCCCAATGTATACACCGGTGTCGAATTCTTAAATAAGATAAATTCCGGCGAAAAGGTTGATATCGGCGATAGTGTTGTGGTCATCGGCGGTGGAGATACCGCTATTGACGCCGCGCGTGTTGCCCGTCGGCTGGGCGCCAAGGCGACCATTTTGTATCGTCGGACCAAAGCCGAGATGCCGGCCATTGATGAGGAAATCGATGGCGCTATCGAAGAGGGTGTTGAGATACATTTCCTCGCCGCCCCGATTGAGATTTACAAGGATGGCAATAAAGCGACCGGAATGAAATGCCAGAAAATGGAACTGGGCGAGCCTGATAGTTCGGGCCGTCGTCGCCCGGTGCCGATCGAAGGTGAAACTTTTGATCTGGAATTTACGACTCTTATTCCGGCCATTTCCCAGGCTCCTGACTTCACCGGTTTCGAATACCTGATTGAAGGTCGTGACTGGATTAAAGTGGATGAGAAATACAAAACGACCAAAGATGACCAGCTCTATTCGGGCGGCGATAATGTCAATCTTGGTCTGGTCATTGATGCCATCCATCATGGCCGTCGTGCGGCTGAAGCGATTCATGAACGATTTGGCGGTGAACCTTATTCCGATGAAACGCACAAAGAAGGTATTATCAAATATGACAAAATGAAACTGAGCCATTATGAAGAGGCCAAGCCAAACAAAGCTAAGGAACTTCCGGTCGAGGAACGTTTTTCCAGTCTGGACAGAGAGATTGTCAGCACATATACTGAAGAGGAAGTAATTGCCGAATCCAAACGCTGTATGAGTTGCGGTTTCTGTTTTGAATGCGGTACTTGCTGGAGCTTCTGCCAGGATAATGCCGTTATAAAACCGTTGAAAAAAGGCGACGTGTACACTTTCAAACTGGATTTCTGCACCGGGTGTAAAAAGTGCGCCGAGAACTGCCCCTGCGGCTATATTGAAATGTTTTAATTTGGAATTAAATACTATTAAATAGAGAAACCAAAAACTATGGAGGATTTGTAATGCCAGTCTTTGAATATGGAGACATTAAGATTGACGTCGATGAAGACGGATTTATGGAAGAACCGGAACAATGGAATGATGATATTGCCAAGGCTTTGGCCACCACCGAAGGAGTGGATGAATTATCCGAAGATCACTGGAAACTGGTTCACTATCTCAGAGATTATTATCTGAAGTTTGGGATTGCCCCGATGATTCGTAAACTATGTAAGGAGACCGGTTTTCCGCTTAAGAAAGTTTATGAATTGTTTCCATCCGGTCCGGCCAAAGGCGCCTGTAAGGTTGCCGGGCTTTCGAAACCGACCGGCTGCGTGTAATTTTATTTAACAGACTATCGGGCGTATCGGCTATTTCCGGTCGCCCGGTTGTTTTATGATTAATTTTAAAAACCCGAAAACGACTGATGCAATTGGAAGAGTTGATAAATAAGAAACGATCTGATATTCTGGACAAATGGTTTAAGTCAATTATTGGGGGCTATCCTCTCGAAGCCGCGCAAAAATTCGCCTCCATAAAGGATCGATTCCAAAATCCTATCGGCGCATCCGTTTCCGAAGGAATTATAGAAATATTTGACGGATTGATCGGTCAGTGGGATGAAAACTCATTAATCAAAGGATTGGATCGAATTATTCGACTCAGGTCGGTCCAGAATTTTTCGGCATCCGAGGCTGTATCGTTTATTTTCGTTCTAAAAAATATTATAGCCGATACAATCGATACCGGAAAAACAGGAGATCCGTTAAAGGAAGAGCTTGACGGTTTTAATCGGAAAATCGACCAACTGGCGCTTTTGGGTTTTGACGTATACTCCGGCTGCCGGGAAAAAATATTCGAATTAAAGATAAACCAGGCCAAGGGTATGGTCAAACCGTTTCGGGGTTTTGATGGGAAACGCCGTCTACCGGAATGATAATGGACGGCAGACTAATGAACAAATATGATTGATATATAAGTGAGGAGTAATCCTTTGATGAGAGGTGTTTATTCGCTTTTTCTCGTTCTGTTTATTATATGCTTAGCTTGGCTGGGCGTATATGCCGCAGGATTACACTGGGTTTTTGGCGTGCTTATTCCCTATCTGGCCGCGGCGATTTTTATTTTCGGCTTCGTATACCGGGTAGTCAAATGGGCTCGTTCCCCGGTTCCTTTTAAGATCACCACGACCTGCGGTCAACAGAAATCACTTCCCTGGATCAAATCGGATGGCTTTGAAAGCCCGCATTCCTTTTGGGGTGTTATCGGACGCATGATCCTGGAAGTTTTCTTTTTCCGTTCGCTTTTTCGCAATACCAAGGCCGAATTAAGAGATGACCGTCTGTTATATATCGGCAGCAAATGGCTCTGGCTGGCGGCGATGGCTTTTCACGGAACTCTGGTCGTGATTCTGTTCCGCCATTTCCGGCTGTTCCTGGAACCGGTTCCGTCATGTATCCTGTTCGTACAGAACCTTGACGGTTTGCTTCAGATTGGTGTCCCGGTCCTCTATATGACCGATTTAATTTTCCTAGCGTCGGTTTTGTATCTCTTTCTAAGGCGGGTGGCGATTCCTCAGATCAGGTATATGTCCCTCGAAAATGATTACTTCCCTCTCTTTTTAATATTGTCCATCGGCATCAGCGGTGTTTTGATGCGTCATATCGGCAGCCTGAAAGTCAACATCGTCTCGGTTAAGGAACTTGTTTTGAGCTTAATCTCATTTAGCCCGGTTGTACCTGAAGGCATCGGTTCGATATTCTTCATCCATCTCTTTCTGGTCGCGATACTGTTTGCCTACTTCCCTTTCAGCAAACTGATGCATGCCGGTGGCGTTTTCTTAAGTCCGACTCGAAATATGAAGGCCAACAGCCGCGAAGTCAGACATGTCAACCCCTGGAATTATCCTGTCAAGGTACATACCTACGAAGAGTGGGAGGATGAGTTCAGAGATGTCATCAAAGGCGCCGGAATGCCGCTGGATAAGGAATAAAGATATGTCTGATGAAAAAGTAGTCCCACAGCAATTAATGGTAATCAACCACAAACCGGGGCCGAAAGACTGGATGGATCCCCGGGTCGAGATGAAAAAGGGAACCTTCAATTACAGCGCGATTCCAAAAAGCGCCGAATATCTCGGACTGGCCAACCCGCGCAAATGGCAGCCGACCGACGATGATTGGAAGCTTCCGGAAAACTGGAAAGAAATTATCCACGAAGGACTCAGGGATCGACTCGACAAGTACCGTTCATTTCGCATTTTTATGGATATCTGTGTCCGTTGTGGCGCCTGCGCCGATAAGTGCCATTTCTTCCTCGGTTCAGGTGATCCCAAGAATATGCCTGTTATGCGCGCCGAACTTCTACGTTCGGTCTATCGTAATGATTTCACAGCCGCCGGGAAAATACTCGGGCGCCTGGCGGGCGGACGAGAATTGACGATCGATATTATCAAAGAATGGTTTTATTATTTCTTCCAGTGCACCGAGTGTCGTCGCTGTTCGGTTTTTTGCCCATACGGAATAGATACGGCCGAAATCACCATGATGGGTCGCGAATTGCTGACGCTTCTCGGTTGTGACATCGACTGGATCGTTACTCCGGCGGCGAATTGCTTAAGGACAGGAAATCACCTTGGGATCCAGCCCCATGGATTTAAGGACAGTATTGATTTTGCGGTCGATGATCTCGAAGATATCACCGGTCTTCGGGTCGACGCCCCGGTGAATCGTAAGGGTGCTGAAATTTTGTTTGTTGTTCCCTCGGCCGACTATTTCGGCGATCCTCACTATTTTGGTTTGCTTGGATATATGGCTCTCTTTCATGAAATCGGTCTTGATTATACTTTCAGCGCTTATGCATCCGAGGGCGGTAATTTTGGGCTGTTTCATTCGCAGGAGACAATGAAACGACTTAATTCCAAAATTTATGCCGAAGCCAAACGGCTGGGTGTTAAATGGGTTTTAGGCGGCGAGTGCGGTCATATGTGGCGCGTGCTTCATCAGTACATGGATACGATGAACGGCCCGGCTGATTTTCTGGAAGAACCGGTTTCGCCCATTACCGGCACGAAGTTCGAGAATGCGCGTTCAACCAAGATGGTGCATATTTGTGAGTTCACCGCCGATCTGATCCAGCGCGGTAAATTAAAACTGGATAAACGACGCAATGACCAGTGGCGAATCACTTATCATGATTCATGCAATCCGGCCCGGGCGATGGGTCTTTTGGAAGAGCCGCGTTACGTTATAAACAGTGTCGCAAATCATTTCTTTGAAATGCCTGAAAATACCATCCGCGAGCAGACCTTCTGCTGCGGCAGTGGCTCCGGTCTGGGGACCGATGAGAATTTCGAAATGCGCATGCGGGGCGGTTTGCCGCGGGCCAATGCGGTCAAGTACGTGCATGAGAAACATGGCGTCAATATGCTGTCATGTATTTGCGCTATTGACAAAGCGACATTACCGCCGCTGATGGAATTCTGGGTTCCGGGTGTGGAGGTCGGCGCGGTGCACGAACTGGTCGGTAATGCCCTGATAATGACCGGCGAAAAGGAGGATCGCACCGATATGCGCGGTGAACCTTTCCTATATCAGCAGGAAGCGGTCGCAACCGAGGCGCCCAAACAGGAGGAGAAGCAGGATGTATAACAGCGGGAAAATCCTTGGCGGAATAATTGTCTTCCTCGTGTTGGTATCCAGCCCAATATGGTACGATCTGACTTTTGGGCAGCCCGACTATATGCCGAACCCGGTTATCGTGACGAGTGAAACCGAATGTGTCAGACCGGTTGAATATATGCGGTCGGCTCACATGGACCTGCTTAACAACTGGCGCGATGAAGTGGTTCGGGACGGCGACAGATTTTATACGAGACCCGACGGCCGGATCTTCGAAAAAAGCCTGACCAATACCTGTCTGAACTGCCATCCGAATAAGGATGAATTTTGTGATAAATGTCATAGTTTCAGCGCCGTTGATGAGCTTTACTGCTGGGATTGTCATATCGTTCCCGAGGAGGTGAAGTGATGTCTATAGATAGAAGGAAATTTTTAAGTCTGGCCGGTCTGGGAGCGGCGACTATTATTGGTAAAAAGGTTCTGGGAGAATCGTTCGAAGTGGAACCGGAGGGTGTCCTTAATAGCGAGGCTACCGGCGGTACCAGTTGGGCGATGGTAATCGATTTGAACAAATGCCATAATAAGCCGGATTGCAACCTTTGTATGGATACCTGCCATAAGATTCATAATGTCCCGAAATTCGATAATCCCAAAGACGAAGTCAAATGGATCTGGAAAGAAGAATTCGAACATGCTTTTCCATCGTATAATCATCACCCGGTGAAAGAAGATATCCTGCATAATCCAGTAACTGTCCTCTGTAATCATTGCGAAAATCCTCCCTGCGTTAAAGTCTGCCCGACCAAGGCGACATGGAAACGGAAGAAGGATGGTATTGTCATGATGGACATGCATCGCTGTATCGGATGTCGATATTGCGTTGCGGCTTGTCCGTACGGCTCGCGTAGCTTTAACTGGCGCGATCCAAGGCCCGGAATTAAGGAAATTGATAAGGGTTACCCGACCCGGACGAAGGGTGTTGTCGAAAAATGCAATTTCTGCGCCGAACGTCTCGCCCGCGGGCAGATTCCCGCCTGCGTTGAGGTTTGCCCTGAAAAAGCGATGATGTTCGGTAACATGGCCGATGCCGAATCGCCGATTCGTCAGATACTGAAGGATAACTTTACTATTCGGCGCAAGCCAAACTTAGGTACTAACCCCCAAATTTACTATATAGTATGAGGTGAGCCATGTTTGAAAAAGCACTTACTGGAAGTAAAGCATACTACGGCTGGATCGCCTTTCTACTGATAGTCATGTTTATCGGTTTCTTAAGTTATCTTCGCCAGCTCTCGCTCGGTTTGACGGTAACCGGTCTGGGACGTGATGTCAGCTGGGGATTTTATATCGCTCAATTGACCTTTTTGGTCGGTGTTGCGGCCTCGGCGGTGATGGTTGTCCTGCCGTACTATCTGCATAACTATAAAGCTTTTGGCAAAGTGACGATTATGGGTGAATTTCTGGCGGTCCCCTCGGTCATTCTATGTATGCTCTTTGTTTTTGTCGATCTGGGGCAGCCTTTTCGCGGCGCCAATATTGTACTGCATCCAACGCCCGGTTCGGTAATGTTCTGGGATATGTGCGTCCTGAGCGGCTATCTTTTTCTCAATATCTTCATCGGCTGGAATGTCCTCAGCGCTGAACGTAAAGGAATCGCTCCTCCCAAATGGCTCAAGCCGATAATCATTTTATCGATTCCCTGGGCATTTAGTATTCATACGGTCACGGCCTTTTTGTACTCCGGTCTGGCGGCCAGACCTTTCTGGATGACGGCGGTGCTGGCACCCCGATTTCTGGCCTCGGCATTTGCCTCCGGTCCGGCTTTATTAATTTTGCTCATATTAATTATCCGTAAGATTTCTCGGTTTGATCCCGGTAAAGAAGCGATTCAGAAACTGGGCGTAATCGCCACCTATGCTATGTGTTTTAATGTCTTTCTGATTTTAATGGAAGTTTTTACCGTAATGTACAGTGATATCCCGGAGCATTTGGAGCATTTCCAATTCCTCTTTTTCGGATTGGACGGCAATACGACCATGGTACCCTGGATGTGGGCATCGTCCATTCTGGCGATTTTCTCGATTGTGATGCTGGTTAATCCAAAAATTCGCAAAAATGAAAATCTTTTGGCCGTCGCCTGCGTAACTGTATTCGCCTCGATCTGGATCGATAAAGGTCTGGGGATGATTGTCACCGGTTTTATTCCCTCCACGCTGGGCAAAGTTCCTTACTACTGGCCGACGGTTAATGAGCTGTTAATCTCGACCGGATTATATGCCTTCGGTGCATTGATGCTGACCGTTTTATATAAAATAGTTTTGACTGTGCGCGGGCATGTTTCGGACAAAAATCCCCTGTATGAAGATAAAAAGGAGATGGCGCCAACCGCGTAAGGAATTTCTTGCGATAATTTAGGATAAAGGGGTTGCCATAGTGCAACCCCTGTTTTACGATTATGAATGAGCAGAATCGATCAGATGTTGTGATAATCGGCGGTGTTGCGGCCGGTCCCAAAACGGCGGCGACCCTGGCTCGACGAGACTCGGAGTTATCCATCACTCTTTTTGAAAAAGGCAAGGATATTTCGTACGCATCATGTGGCCTGCCCTACTTTGCGTCAGGCGATGTTAATAGTTTCAGCGAATTAACGATAACATCATATGGAGTAGAGCGAAACGTTGATTTTTTTGATAAGAGTAAGGGATTTAAAGTAAGAACCGGGTCGGAAGTCATAAAAATCAATCGACAAGTAAAAACCGTAACGGTAAAAAAATCGGATAGAACGACATACGATTTTGGATATGATAAACTTGTCGTGGCCACCGGTGCCTCGCCTCTCTCTCCCCCGTTTCCGATTCAATCAAGTCATAAAATCAGGCACTTCACCAAACCGGAAGATGCACTTGATTTTCGCCGGGCCGCTCAGCAGGGTGAAGTCGGTAGTGCTGTCATTGTCGGAGGCGGGTTTATCGGCTGTGAACTGGCCGAGGCGATGGGTGCGGTCTGGGGCATTGATACAACTCTGATTGAAATGGAGGAGCAGCTTCTGCCCCGTATCCTCGATCCTGAAATGTCGGCTATTGCCGAACGGGAAATGGCGCGCAACGATATTAAAGTTAAAACCGGTATTTCCGTCATCAAAATAGAACTAAATGAGGCCGGAAGTCCGGTTGTATTCACATCCGACAATCAGGAAATCGAAACCGATTATGTTTTTCTTTGTCTCGGTGTGAATCCGAATATAGAGTTGGCTGTCGATTGCGGGATTAAAATCGGGGAAACCGGTGCGATTGCTGTCAATGACAGGATGCAAACTTCGGATCCGGACATATACGCCGGTGGCGACTGTATCGAATCGGAAAGCATTGTATCGGGTCGGAAATTGTACCTGCCGATGGGATCGTTGGCGAATCGGCATGGACGAGTGATTGCTGAAAACATCGTCGGCAATGAATTACGTTTTCCGGGAGTTACCGCCGCCTTTATGGTCAAGGTCTTCGACATTAATATCGGATCGGTTGGCTTTTCGGAGCAGTATGCCGGCAGGCTTGGACTGAATTTCGATGCGGTCTGGGGCTCATTTGTCGATAAACCGGATTATTTTCCGGAATCGGGCAGTTTTACGCTGAAGATGATTTACGAAAATTTATCAGGTAAACTAATTGGCCTTCAGGCAGTCGGCCGCGGCGATATTTGCCGCCGGATAGATGTGTTTTCTGCTTTTTTAGCCAATAAATCAACAATACAAGATCTGCTTGATTTTGAGCATGGCTACGCACCGCCTTATTCGGAAGCGCTTGATCCATTGCATCATCTGGCAGCTATGGCACTGGCCCGGCAGCGCGGGACTGAATTTGCAGGTCCGAAATTGATGGCCGATAATAAGACGTTAATTCTCGATGTCCGGGAAAAAAAAGAAGCGGAAGAATTGCCCTTGCCTCTCATTGATACTCAGAATAAGGATAATTATCTAAATATTCCGCTTAATGATTTGAAAGCGAATCTGAATAAAATAAATCGGGATAAGAATATTCTGATAATCTGCCGCCGGGGGCCGCGCGCCTACCAGACATCTGTTATTTTAAAAAGTGCCGGTTTTACAAA
>CAZJLX010000062.1:0-9623 GCA_964546545.1 uncultured Ignavibacteriaceae bacterium
ATGACCGGCTAATTGGGACAGATGGTTGGAAGATTTTTTATCATAAAAAAGATTAGTGTCATTTTCAAAAAGCGACATATGGCAGTGCATACCATTGCCGTTTTCACCAAAAATTGGTTTGGGCATAAATGAGGCATAAACCTCGCTTTGCATTGCCACTTCTTTGACAACATATTTGAATAATTGCACGAAATCGGCCATCACCAGCGCCTCCTGATACTTCAGATCTATCTCATGCTGGCTCGGTGCTACCTCATGATGAGAGCATTCCACCGGAATTCCCATCACTTCCAGAGCGGCGCTGGTCTGTTTCCGTAACTGGGTCCCGATATCAGCCGGACCATAATCGAAATAACCGGACTGATCGAGTATTTGGGGCGTTTTTTCATCATCAAAATAAAAATATTCAGGTTCCGGGCCGAGATAATAGGTCCAGCCCTTTTGGGCTATCTTACCGAGTATTTTTTGTAAAATCCAGCGCGGGTCACCTTCATACGGTTTTCCGTTCGGGGTTTGGATATCACAAAACATCATCGCCGTTTTCTCGCCGCCGATCTCCCAGGGAATTATCCGAAAGGTTCGAAGATCAGGGATGGCCATCAAATCCGATTCTTCTATCCGCACAAAACCGGCCACCGAGGAACCGTCAAACCCCTGGCCATCCTCCAAAACCTTCTCCAGCTCAGATTTAGTAATCGCTATGCCTTTTAACCGTCCCAGAATGTCTGTAAAATTAAGCCGAACAAAATGAATTTCGGAATCGCTGATTATTCTTAGTATGTCTTCCTTGGTACGGGTCACTTTTCTTTCCTCCAACTTAATATTGAAAAAAGAATCTATATCTTTTTAATATCTTATCAAAATAAAAACTTTCTACGTCGAATGTTGCTGTTAAATTAAGAATTAATATTGTCTTGATGATAAAATCTCAGCGATGTATATTATTGAACTGCAAAAATATTCCCGAAAGGAAACTGATGCCGGTAAAGGAAAACAGAACCGAAAAGATTCTTAATCTGCCACGACAGAGACAATTGGAGTGGTCGCGACCGCTTGTGATGGGAATATTAAATGTTACCCCCGACTCATTTTCGGACGGGAATTGCTTTTACGACAAAACGGAGGCAAAGACCCATGCCCAGGTGTTGATTGAACAGGGAGCCGATATTATAGACATCGGCGGTGAATCATCCCGCCCCGGTTCCGATCCGGTGACGGCGGATGAGGAATTAAACAGGGTCATCCCGGTAATAGCATCAATCAGGAAATTTTCAGATATTCCAATTTCCATCGATACGACAAAAGCCGAAGTGGCCGACAAAGCTATCAAGACGGGCGCCGATATGGTGAATGATATTTCCGCTCTGCGCTTCGATATTAATATGACCGACATTATAATCAAACATGATATTCCGGTCATTTTGATGCACATGCTTGGTCGACCGAAAACGATGCAGGAAAAACCGAAATACAAAGATTGTCCCGGGGAGATTTATGACTTCTTTTCCGAAAGAATCGCTTTCTGTCGAAACAAAGGTATTGATATCGAAAAAGTTATTCTGGATCCCGGTATTGGCTTCGGCAAACGTCCCGAGGATAATCTGGCCATATTAAACGGCCTCGACAAATTTCTCGATTTGGGCCGACCGATATTAATCGGAGCCTCCCGGAAATCGTTCATCGAAAGTATATCGGGAAGCAATAAACCGCCCGATCATAGAATCGGCGGATCAATCGCAGCTTTATTGTTGGCTTTTGAAAATGGCGGACATATATTCCGGGTGCATGATGTGGCCGAAAGTATAGAGGCGCTAAAAGTATATAGAGCAGTCACGGGAGTCGGTTGACATGGAGTTTTTTAGAATAGATTTTTTATCATTTGGACTGAACGATTTAATCGACGTTTTGATTGTATCGTTTATTATATATCGCTTACTCGCCCTGATCAAAGGCACTCGCGCGGCTCAGATGGTAACCGGTCTGGTTCTGATTTTTATTGTCGCCTTTGTCGCCTTCTGGTTTCAACTGGAGGGTTTGACATGGTTATTTTCAAATCTGGCCACCATCGGCTTTATTGTTCTGGTAATTGTATTCCAACCGGAATTACGTTCCATGCTGGCCCAGATGGGTCATTCGCGCCTCTTTCAGTATTTTATAAAAGTCGAGGAACGTCAATCATTGATTGAGATCGCCCGCGCGGCAATCAGACTTTCCGAACTGCGTTACGGCGGCCTGATTGTGATCGAAAAAGGTATCGGTTTGAAAAACTATATCGAAACCGGAAAAATCCTGAATGCCCGGCTCTCTTCGGAAATATTAATAACTTTGTTCACTCCATATACTCCTTTGCATGATGGGGGCATCATAATCAGCGGTGAAATTATATCAGCCGCCGCCTGCACTCTGCCGATGACCCAGAATCCGCGATATCGCAAACTCTATGGCATGCGCCATAAGGCGGCCATCGGGATAACCGAGATATCCGACGCGGTCGGAATCGTTGTGTCCGAAGAAACCGGCAAAATATCCATCACCTATAAAGGTTATATGGAACAGGATATCGGCCGCGATGATTTCAAAGAGCGCCTCGCTGAATATATAAAGCGCTAGTCTCTCGAATTCCGAATCACAATGTGGACAAATCATAAACTATATGTTATTTTGATTATGAGGGAAACCTTAAACGAAGCACAATAGATAAAATTGAAATTGCTTTTTAATGAAATTTATTGACTATGTTGAAATAGAGGTCAAAGCCGGAAACGGCGGTAATGGCGCCGTCTCATTCCGACGGGAAAAGCATATTGCCAAAGGTGGCCCGGACGGCGGCGACGGTGGTCGCGGCGGCGATATCTTTTTTAGAGCCGACAGCAACCTGACCACCCTGCTTGATTTCCGTTACCGTAAAATATATAAGGCAGGCAACGGCCAACCGGGACACGGGGCTTTAAAAAGCGGCAAAGCGGGTGAATCGATAATCATAAAGGTCCCCGTCGGAACCATTATCAAGGATATGAAGGAAAACCGAATTCTGGCTGACCTCAATCGGGAGAATCAGGAAATTTTAGTCGTTCGCGGCGGGCGCGGCGGACGCGGCAATGATTTTTATAAATCACCGACCAATCAAACCCCGCGAACGGCGGAAGAAGGTCGCCCCGGTCAGTCGCTGAATCTATCGCTGGAATTGAAACTGCTGGCCGATGTCGGTCTGGTCGGACTGCCCAACGCCGGAAAATCGACGATGCTGGCGAGGTTATCGGCGGCGCGACCCAAAATCGCCGATTACCCCTTTACCACCCTCACCCCCAACCTCGGCATTGTCCGATTGCGTGAATTTAAATCATTCGTTATGGCCGATATCCCCGGTATTATCGAGGGAGCTTCGGAGGGTAAAGGACTCGGCCTGCAATTTTTGAAACATATTCAGCGCACCCGTCTGATTGTTTATCTGATTGATACTTTTACCGACGACATTAAACCAACACTTGAGCTTCTTAAAAACGAATTATCCGATTTTGATTCCGATTTGACGAAAAGACCTTTTTTGGTCGTATTAAATAAAATTGACCTGATTGAACAAGACAGATTAAAAGTGATTTCAAAAAAGGTCGACCCGAATTATATATTATATTCGGCGGTAACCGGACTGGGCGAAAAGGAGCTATTGGCGAGCATCGAATATGAGCTTGACATTACAAAATAACAAAGAAAAACTGATCGAACTTCTGACATTAAGCAGTATCGACGGTATCGGCGCTGTCCGGCTATATCAGCTTATTGCGAAATTCGGTTCGGCGACCGCCGTGTTAAAGGCTTCAATAAATGATCTGACTGACCTCTCCGGTATCGGGCGCGAAATCGCCACCAACATAATAAAAAAACAGGATCGCCAACAGGCATCCGAAATTATAGATAAAATCGAAACATTGGGCTGGCAAGTTTATTTATATGATGAACCGACCTACCCCGAACCGCTAAAAAATATCAACGACCGACCGCCTTTTTTGTTCAGCCTCGGAGAATATGACAAAAGCGATCTGAATGCGATAGCCATCATCGGCTCACGTATTTCATCGGAAGAGGGTCGCTTGTTCGCCGAAAAGCTGGCGGCCGATTTGGCCGGTCATGGCGTCACCATTGTCTCCGGCATGGCGCGCGGCGTGGATACGGCCGCCCATCGTGGGGCGCTTAATGCCGGCGGCCGCACTATTGCCGTCTTTGGTTCCTCGCTCGATATTCTTTATCCTCCCGAAGGCCGTGAGATCGCCAAAAGTATCTGTAATAACGGCTGCATTTTCTCCGAATATCTTCCCGGCACCAAACCGGAGGCACATAATTTCCCGGAAAGAAACCGCATTATTTCCGGTCTGTCCCAGGGAGTGGTTGTCATTGAGGCGGCCCAAAAATCGGGCACTTTATCAACTGTGGCGCATGCTATCGCTCTAAACAGGGAAATTTTTGCCGTCCCCGGCGCACCCCGATCTGAATTCAGCAAGGGTACCAATCAGCTGCTAAAAGAAGGTGCTCGCCTGATAACTTCCTGTGATGATATATTTGCCGAGCTGCCCCGATTAAAAGGTCCGGTCCCCGTTAAGGATTTGACCAAAATCGAAGATTTAACTGATACCGAAAGAACAGTCTTACAATGTCTTGCCGATAAACCGATGCATATTGACCAAATCTCAAGGGATATTGAAACACCGGTGCCCGATTTGATGCAAATTTTGCTGGCGCTGGAATTAAAGGGAATTATTAAAGAACTCTCCGGAAAACGGTATATTCTAAATTAAACAATATTATGGTTCAAAAAACGACCAAGGTTATCAACCGGCTGGGAATGCATGCTCGACCCTCGGCGATGTTTGTCAAACATGCTTCTCAATTCAAATCGGAAATTTTCGTCGAAAAAGCCGGACTTAAGGTTAATGGAAAATCTATTATGGGGGTTATGATGCTGGCGGCCGAAAAAGGGGCCGAACTGATCATATATGCTAATGGAGAAGATGAGAAAAGGGCGATCAAGGAACTCGTTTCTCTAGTCAATTCAGGATTCGGCGAATTAAAAAATTTATAATTTTATTGCATCGCCTTTAATAAATATCGTTATAATCACTTAGAGTTGATAATGACCAAAGCAAAAACAGAAGTTATCTTAAACGGGATCCCGGCCTCGCCCGGTGAAGCTTTCGGTGAGGCACGCGTAATCTACAGCTGGGAGCGAACCATCGAGGATCGTGAGATTTCTGCCGATGATGTCGAAAAAGAAATTGTCCTGCTCGATAAAGCAGTCGAAGAGTCTTTGACCGAAATTTTAAAACTTAAGGGCGCCGCTCGCAGGAAAATCGGGGCCGCCGTTTCCGGTATCTTTGAAAGCCAGTTGATGATAATTTCCGACCGGGAATTCTTAAATCAGGTCAAAGATCAAATTCGCGGCAATCATAAAAGCGCCGAATATACATACAGCATGGAGGTCGAAAAGACTATTGAACCTCTTCTACGCTCAAAAGATCCTTATATGAAACAGATGGCAATTGATATCGAGGCGGTCTCGAATCGAATCGTTCGACGTTTGACCGGAAAATCTATCCGGCATCTCGGCCAGGCGCTTCAGGATTGCATTTTTGTCGGTAAAACCTTTACCCCGGCCGAAGTTATTTCGCTCAGCGAACGAAGAGTCAGGGGGATCATTACCGCCGAAGGCAGCCCCAACTCTCACATGACCCTCATTGCGCGATCGCTTTTGATTCCGACTCTGGTAGGTGTGCCTCAAGCGCACCTGACTATCAAATCGGGCGATCGTATTATTATGGACGGGGATCGAGGCACGGTTAAAATTCACCCGACCCATGATGAGTGGAATTTACTGCGCAAAAAGAAAGCCCACCTGACAGCCCGCCATTTTCTTAAACTCGACAAAATCGAAGCCTTTCCTCCAACTACGTTGGATAATGTCAAAGTCAATCTCGCGGCCAATGTCGAGTTAACCGGGCCGGTCGATCGGGTCCTGGCTGAAGCGAATATCGGGGTCGGTCTTTACCGAACCGAATTTACTTATCTGCGTAACGGTCGCTTTCCGGATGAAGAGGAGCAGTTTAAAATTTATGATTCGGTCGCCAAATGTTTTTATCCCAGATCGGTCGTAATCAGAACCTACGATCTTGGCTCCGATAAATATTATGACACCGATAAACTCGGACGGGAAAGCAATCCCGCCCTCGGCATACGCGGTATCCGGGCCGCTTTTAATATGCCCAAAATCTTCAGAACACAGATTAAATCCGTTTTAAGGGCCTCGACCAGACATAATATAAAGTTATTGCTGCCCATGATTTCCGACATTGCCGAGTTGAATCGGGCCCGGGGTGTCATCCGGCGAACGATGCTGGAACTTCGAAAGGCCGGCGAAAAATATGATGAAAATATCCCGGTGGGAATTATGATTGAGGTTCCTTCGGCCGCTTTGGCCGCCGATATCCTCGCCGAAAAAGCCTCTTTCTTTTCAATCGGCTCCAATGATCTGACGCAGTACACCCTGGCCGCCGATCGGGATAATCAAAAGCTGGCACAAATTTTCAATCCCCTGCATCCCTCCGTCCTGCGACTGATAAGAATGACTATTGAGGCCGCCTCAAAAAGAAATATTCCGGTTAATGTATGCGGTGAAATGGCCGGCGATATTCTGACTATTCCGCTTTTGCTCGGCATGGGTATCGAACAACTATCAATGAATCCTTCGCGCCTTTATGCCGCCTGTAAGCTAATTGGTCGCATCAAATTGTCCGATACAAAAATCATGGCCGAAAAAGTCGCACGTCTTAAAAGTACCAAAGAGGTCGAGAACCTCTTGCATAGTTTTTAACATATCAGCGAGGTAATTATGAATACGCGTGATACAATTGATAAAACAGTAGGCAACTTCGATCCGGTCCGGGTGGAAAAGCTCGATAATATGGAAACGATTAAAAAAATCGATCCATCAGGGATGTACGATAAAATATATCATTTCCCCGAACAGCTTGAAGATGCAGCGAAGATCGGCCGCAGGATTACTGTCGACCCGAATAAATATTCCGGAATAAAAAATGTCGTTGTCGCCGGTATGGGTGGCTCGGCTATCGGCGGCGATCTGGTTCGATCATACCTGGCCGATAAAATAAAGCTGCCCTTTTATATCTGCCGTAATTATAACCTGCCGAAGTATATCGATAAAAACTCACTGGTGATTGTCTCATCTTATTCGGGCAATACCGAAGAAACTATCTCGGCTATGAAACAGGCGATCGAGCGAAACTGCAAAATTGCCTGTATCACCACCGGCGGCGAGGTCGGGAGATTAGCGGAGAACAATGGTTATTTGAAAGCGGACTTGCCACCCGGATATCCCCCCCGCGCCGCCCTTGGATTATCCTTTGCGCCTCTGTTATATATGCTGTCAAAATTAGGTTTGACCGACGAGGTCGACAATGATGTTTTAAAACTGATTAAAGCAATGAAAAACTGGCGGGAAAAATATCGGCTGGAAATTAAAAGCCGTGAAAACAGAGCCAAAGAACTGGCCCTGAAAATGTTCGGGAAAATCCCGATTATCTACTCCGGCCCGGAATTCAGCGATGCCATCGGTACCCGGTGGAAAGGTCAGATTTGTGAAAACAGCAAAGGCCTTGCCTTTAACAACCAGTTTCCGGAATTTAATCATAACGAATTAGTTGGCTGGAAGGTAATTGAGGCTTATCGGGATAAATTAATTGTTTTTTATCTGGCCGGGCAGGACGATCATGAACGGGTCAGTCGCCGTATGGCTATAGTCCGCGAAATCATTGAAAAACTAAATGTTGAATTGATAGAAATCGACGCTGAAGGTGACAATGAATTGCAGAGAATGTTTTCGCTTATCCAGATTGGGGATTTTGCCTCTTTATATTTGGCGATATTAAATAACATCGATCCGACGCCGGTAGAAGTCATCGATTTTTTAAAAAATAAACTGGCTGAATGATCGATTTATTTATCATTTGACAAATCGGCCTTTTTAAGACTGTAAATGATATAACATATAGAATGGCAATACCTTCCACCTATTCGGACTAAATCGCTCGATTCTGCTTGCCAATGTTTCGGAAACCATTATATTTATGCGCGGTTATAAAATATGAGTAAAGAGTATGTTGATTAGCGTATATAAATCGAAAATTCACCGGGCGACGGTCACTGAGGCCGATCTTAATTATGAGGGATCGATTACAATCGATGCCAAACTGATGAAAGCGGCCGATATTGTTCCCTATGAACGGGTTCAAATCGCCAATGTCAACAATGGCGAACGATTGGAAACTTATGTTATAACCGGCGAGGCAGGCTCCGGCATTATATGCATGAATGGCGCCGCTGCTCATAAATGTAAACCGGGTGATATAATAATAATTATTGCTTATGGTCTGATTGAGAAAGAAAATGCGACCGCTGTTAGTCCAAAAATCGTCAAAGTCGACAGTAATAATAAAATTATCAACTGATAGAATTCTATGACAAAAAAATTAGCCGCCATTATTCTTGCCGCCGGCAAGGGTAAACGGATGAAATCCGATTTGCCGAAAGTACTCCATCAACTCGATGGCCGACCGATGATCTGCCACCTGCTTGATACCATAACCTCGCTGGAACCCTATAAAATCGTCGTTGTAGTCGGTTTTAAAGGTGAATTGGTAGCCGAAGAGATCAAAAACTATAAAACGGAAATCGTCTGGCAAAAGGAATTGCTGGGAACCGGGCACGCCGTCATGATGGCCGAAGATAATTTCGCCGACTATAAGGGCGATATTCTTGTTGCCGCCGGGGATGCCCCTTTTCTCAGTCATGATTCAATAAAGAAGCTCTTTCAGATTCACACCCAAAACGGAGCCTCGGCAACCTGCCTGTCAACCTCCATGAAGGATCCGACCGGTTACGGACGGATAATCCGGCAGGGTGATTCCGATATTCTGACTGACATCATCGAAGAAAAAGATGCCGATAAAAAGATAAAAAATATCCGGGAAATAAATAGCGGGACCTTTTGTTTCAATAGTAGCGATCTGTTTCCGTCTCTTAAAAAACTGGATAACAAGAACGTACAAAAAGAATATTACCTGACCGATTCCATAAAAATACTCCGACAGGCGGGGAAAAAATGCCTGGTCTGGGAAGTTGCCGATCCTTTTGAAGTGCAGGGGATAAATTCAATCGAGCAGCTTGAAGCTTTGGAAAATATGTATCAAAAGCGAAAAAAAATGGTCAACAACAGCTCGAAATGAGTATATAATTAAAAGACATTATTATTTGAGTTATTCGGGGGAGATTAATTGCCGATATAAAAAATAGGCAAAAATTATTTGACATTGTTTCAAAAACTAACTAAGTTATTTACGGGCCTGCCTTTGGCGGGGGAATTATTATGAAAAAAGCATTAATTGCGGCAACATTTATTTTTGTTTTTATAACCGGCGCCCTGATGGCGCAGATGGTCGATCAGGCCGAAATTCAGTCGATCAAAAATGATTATCTCGGATTGACTCCGGTGAGCAAACAGTTTTGTGTGATTGACATTTCCCGTATTAAATTGTAGCAGTCCTATTCGGTATCGTTTT
>CAZJLX010000063.1:0-9581 GCA_964546545.1 uncultured Ignavibacteriaceae bacterium
TGCCGTTTTATCCCGCGCCTGTTCATAAAGCGCTGTGGCTTCTTCGGCCAGCGTATGCAGCCCGCGATGTACATTGGCGTTAGATAAACGGTAGTAACGATCAATGGCATTAAGTACAGTCGTCGGTTTTTGAGTGGTGGCGGCATTATCAAGATAAACCAGGCGATGACCATTGACCTGCCTTGATAAAATTGGAAAATCAGTGGCCAAATCTTTGGGATTTAAAAGCGTCTTGTTTTTATTGGTTAATTCGGAGCTAAAGGTTCCGGTTGTCATCGATTCCGCTTTCATTTGACGCTCCCGTATCTCGGTGCGACAAATATTTCACCGTCGACAACTTTAACCGGGTATGATTTCAGACTCATAACCGCCGGAAGTGACATCGCGCGGCCGTTTTTAATATCAAAACGTGCCCCGTGGCGGGGGCAGGTTAATTCGCCCTGCGCCAGTTGGCCACTGCCAATCGGTGCGGCATCGTGCGAGCAGATATTCTGAAGCGCATAAACCGAATCGCCTTCGCGGGCAAGAAGTATTTCTTCATCCTCGGTGGAAAATATTTTTGTGCGCCCATCTTCCAGATCATCTATCCGGCAGAGTTTGATATAATTTTCATCCACTATTTATTCCTTATTTGCCTCTCAATTTTTTATCAATAATATCCTGCACAATATCATGGGTTTCGGCCGGCAGTCCGATCAGAGCGGTATCAAGAAAGCCTGAAATAATCGTCCTGGTCGCATTTTCCTCGCTGAAACCTCGGCTCTTAAGATAAAAGAGCATTTCGGGATCAATCGGACCCATCGTGGCACCATGGCTGCATTGTACCTGATCGCATTTTATTTCCAGTTCGGGAATCGATTCGGCCCGAACATCGTCACTTAAGAGCAGGTTACGGTTTTCCTGAAATGCCTCGCAATTGGGTGCATCCTGATTTATCTCAATCAGCCCGGTATAGGCGGAAATCGCTTTATCGTTGAGCACAACTTTCAGGTTGATGTTCGAGGTTGAATCAGCGGCCCGGTGGTGATGCAGCGTATGAGTGTCAAAATGCTGATCGTCCGAACCGTAGATTACGCCGGAAAGCC
Organism: uncultured Ignavibacteriaceae bacterium; assembly: GCA_964546545.1. Taxonomy (GTDB): domain Bacteria; phylum Zixibacteria; class MSB-5A5; order GN15; family PGXB01; genus CAZJLX01. The sequence goes on from CAZJLX010000063.1 coordinate 1,086, forward strand.
GGCTGTCAGCTCCGCGACCGTTTAAAACGGCACCGAGGTTGGCCTTGGAATATTTACTGCCCAGAGCCGCAAAAACGTTGTTTATCTTAGCATTATTATTAACCTGACTGCGCTGAGTGATATAGGACCGGCAGTTTTCCGAGAGCCTCTGAACATTGTTGTAATTCATACGGGAGTTGTCATCGAGATAGATTTCGGTGACGGCATTTAAAAGCGCTTCTTCTTTGCGACATTCACCGGAATAATCATCAATGAGAGTCAGCTCGCTGTTTTTTCCGACAACGACCAGCAGACGCAGAATCGTTTGCGGGCCGGAAGGATGTCTCTGTAAGCGGAACGGTTTTTCGACTTTGACATTGTCCGGGATATATAAAAAGAGTCCGCTGTTCCAAAGAGCGCTGTTGAACGCCTCGAATTTTCCAAACTGCGAACCAACCAACCGACCCAGATACCGGGAGATTAACTCTTCGTTTTCCAGAGCGGCTGAAAAGAGGTCCTTAAATATAACACCCTTATCGACAAGTTTGGGGTCTAGCAGGGCGAAAGTCATATAATCGGCACGATTGTAGCCATAGGCCGAATAATTTTTCAAATAACCGTTGGATTCCATTTCGGACTGATCCGTCAGCGGCGGGATAAAATTGAGCAGTTCGGGCAATGGCTTCATTATAAAACTTTCGGGGTCGCTGTAGCGCCATAGGCTCCGGACGCGAGAGGGCAGCTCGATCCGATTATATTTATCCCAGCCTTCTTTTCGCAGTCGATAAATAAAATCATTTTCTTTGTGATCCTGTTTTCGGAACCGGATAGCTCTATCTTTTTCCAATGTATTTTTCATAATATACCTTTCGGATTCGAATTTTAAATTATCCGACCGAATCCTCCATTTCAAGTTCAATCAGACGATTAAGCTCGACGGCATATTCCATCGGCAGCTCTTTGGTAAACGGCTCGATAAAGCCATTAATTATCAGAAGCCGTGCTTCATCTTCACTCAACCCGCGACTGGTCAGGTAAAAAATCTGTTCCTCGGCGACTTTGCTGACCCGCGCCTCATGTTCGACTCGCACTTTCTGGTTATTGATTTCCATCGTCGGATAAGTATCCGAACGTGAGGCACCATCGATCAATAAGGCATCACATTCCACTGAAATCTTGCTGTTCACGGCGCCGGGCAGGACTTTTACCAGACCGCGGTATGAGGCCCGACCGGTTGAGCGGGAAATCGATTTTGAAGTTATCCGGGAGCTGGTATTGGGAGCGACATGAATTACTTTGGCGCCGGCATCCTGATGCTGGTCCTCTCCGGCAAAGGCGATTGAAAGAATCTCCCCTTTGGCGCCTTCACCCATAAGATAGACACAGGGATATTTCATGGTCAGTTTCGAACCGAGATTACCATCGACCCATTCGACCGTACTGTTTTTCATCGCTTTGGCGCGCTTGGTCACCAGATTGAGAATATTTTTCGACCAGTTCTGAATCGTCGTGTAGCGGATATAGGCGTCATCAAGGGCAATCAGTTCCACAACAGCCGAGTGAAGCGAATCACTCGAATAGACTGGTGCGGTACACCCTTCGATATAATGCACCCGCGAGCCTTTATCGGCGATAATCAAAGTTCGTTCGAATTGTCCCATATTTTCAGCATTAATTCGGAAGTAGGCCTGAAGCGGGAAGGTGACATTAATACCCGGCGGGACATAAATAAACGACCCGCCCGACCAGACCGCCGAATTCAGGGCGGCAAACTTATTATCGGCCGGAGGAATTATGGTCGCAAAATATTTTTTCACGATTTCAGGAAACTCGCGCAGGCCGCTGTCCATATCGAGGAAAATAATCCCCTGATCCGTCAACTCTTTTTTCATCGAATGATAAACGACTTCCGATTCATACTGGGCCGAGATTCCGGCGAGAAATTTTTTCTCCGCTTCCGGGACGCCGAGTCGATCAAAAGTATTCTTGATGTTTTCAGGGACGTCATCCCAACTCTGCCCGCGTTCGGCCATCGGTTTGATATAGTAAAAAATATTTTCAAAATCGATAGCCTTTAAAATCTCGGTATTACCCCAGGTCGGCATCGGTTTTGAGAAAAAGATATCCAGCGCCTTATGCCGAAAATCCCGCATCCAATCCGGCTCTTTTTTCATCTGCGAGATCATTTCCACGACTTCATGATTTAGCCCCCTGGCCCCTTTGTGGAAATATTCCTCCGGGTCATGGAAACCGTATTTTTCGGTATAGTTGGCACCGATATCGGAAAGATTGCTGTTTTTTGTAGTTGTATCTTTCATCTCTATACCCCCGCTTGCGCGACAACTTTGGTACCGAGCCAGTCATAACCTTTATCTTCGAGCTGTAATGCCAATTCAGGACCCTCGGAGCGAACCAGTTTGCCGTTCATCAGGACATGAACGCGATCCGGTTTGACATAATTTAAAAGCCGCTGATAATGAGTCACCAGCAGAAGTCCACCATTTTTATCGGCAAAACGATTGATACCATCGGCGACGATTTTCAAAGCATCGATATCAAGACCGGAATCGGTCTCATCGAGGATCGCCATCGTCGGTTCCAGAACCGACATCTGAAGAATTTCCAGCCGTTTCTTCTCACCGCCGGAAAAACCGTCATTGACATATCGGGTCGCAAAAGATGAATCTATTTCTAGAATTTTGAATTTCTCTTTCAGATCTTTTCGAAATGTTTTTAATTTTTCCGAGTCCGGGCCATATTTGGCCTTGATCACCGAGCGGAGAAAATTCATGACTGTTACGCCCGGGATGGCCATCGGATATTGAAAACCGAGAAACAATCCGGCCAAAGCACGCTCGGTGGCGCTCATCTCGAGCAGGTTTTTCCCGTCAAGATAAGCCTCGCCGGAAGTAATGGCATACTCCGGATGTCCCGCCAGCGCATTGGCCAAACTCGATTTTCCCGAACCATTAGGACCCATCAGGGCATGTTTCTCACCCCGTGGGATTTCAAGCGAGATGCCCCGCACGACTTCCTTGCCGGCCACTTCGACATGAATATTTTTGGCCGAAAATATGATATTGCTATTCATTTATAACCTCTTAATTTAGTAACATATTTATATTGCTTTATTGGCTATCTGGTCGAAATCAAACTGGCCGCTGGCCAGATCGGCTAATGTGACATTTTTTATTATTGACGAAATATATGAATCAAATGAACTCCACATGGAACGGACCGGACAGTCTTCATTATGCACACAGGAAGTATCGCCGCTGTACCGCGCGCAATGATGTTGACCAAAAAAGCTGTCGCCAAGTGCTTCAAAGACATCTTTTAACGCGATTTCATTGGCTGGTCGGGAAAGAATATAACCCCCGTTTCGTCCCCGAACCGCTTTGACCAGACCGGCCTTTTTCAAAATCATTAGAAGTTTGGCGGCATAAGGTACTGACAGCGATTCACTCCGGCTGATGATCGGCAGTGTCAATGGTTTGCCATTGTTTTTTCGGGCGAACATGAGCATACAGCGTATTCCATATTCTTCGAGAGCTGATATTTTCATTTCGACTTCCTATTCTTTTCATAAGTCATACGAATACTTTACAATAAAGTATAGTATTTTGTTCCACCAATTGGCAATATTTATGCAAATATTATAATTTGTGTATTAATATGATTTGCAGGGAGATAAACGGGCTTTTCAGGCGATCTCTTTGACTCTTTTAATATCTATCAGACGTCTTAATGAAGCGATTATTTCCACATTTTTAAAAGGTTTGGAGAAAAAATCGTCGGCGCCAAGTTCAAATGCCTTTTTGGCTGTAAATTGGCGTCCATGACCGGTAATCAATATAACCGGGATTTGGGCATAATCGGCTTTGACTTTGGCCAAAAGCTCAAGGCCGCTTTTATCAGGCAACATTATATCGGAAATAATGGCATGAACATTCTGCTCGGCAAGAATGGTCAACGCCTCTTCGCCGCAACTCGCCGTCAGCACCTTAAACCTTTCAAGTTCAACAACATACCTGAGAATGTTTAATATCTCTTTTTCATCATCGACGATCAGGACGGTCCGACGTCCATCGGCTAGAGCCTGTTTGATTTTATCATTTATTGTCTCCGATTTAAAGGGCATTATAACTATATTTTTGACACCAAGTTTAGCGAATTTCAGAATAAACCTTTTGTCAGTCGATGAACTTATGATAATAATGGGAATAAACTTATATCGTGGGTTTTGTTTTAAATGCTTTAAAAAGGATTCGCATATCGAGTGGTTCCGGACCGATGAGCCGACAATTATCAGGTCAATATCCGTTTCCGATTCCAATAATAAAAGTGCCCCTTTGGGATTTGATGAAATCAGAAATTCATGTTCATTTTGAGTCAAAACATCCTGTATGTCATCGAATTCCTTAACGATGTCAAAAAAAAGAAGTGCTTTTGCCAAAAATCGACCTCCAAGTTATTAAATACAGCCATTTAAGGAAATATCGACATTTTCGCCGGACTCTTTACGGATAGGTCTACAATGTAAATTTGACGGCTTTTCCGACAAATACTAAGTGTACCGGCATGAACATTCGGACTTGAAATAAAGCGAATGATTTATTAATCTAAGGCAATCTTGAAATAAATATAAGGGGAAGTAATGGGGAAAAAAATGGTATTAATAATTGCATTGGCAGCCTGTTTAATGCTGCTTGGAATTAACAGCGGCTTTTCCTGCACCAGTCTTTTGGTGACCAAGGGTGCCTCGACCGATGGTTCGGTGATGATAACCTATACCTGTGATGCCGAATTTTTACCGCATCTGGAATACCTGCCGGCGGCCGATTATCCGCCGGGTGATTCACTTGCCATCGAGGACTGGAAAGGCAATCTGCACGGCTGGGTCAAACAGGTGGAGCATACCTATGCGGTTCTGGATATGATAAATGAACATCAGTTAGCCATTAGTGAAACGACTTTTGACGGTCGACTCGAGCTTCAGAATCCGGACGGACTTTTTCATTACTGGGATCTGATGTGGCTGGCCCTTCAGAGGGCCAAAACGGCCCGCGAAGCGATCAAGGTTATGACCGATCTGGTCGCCGAATATGGTTATCGTTCGACCGGTGAGACATTTTCGATTGCCGATACCAAAGAAGCCTGGATTCTGGAAATGATCGGCCCGGATTCCGGTAATATCGGGGCTAATTGGGTAGCAGTCAGAATCCCCGACGGTTATATTTCATGTCATGCCAACAAGGCGCGTATCGGGCAGTTTCCGCTTGATGATCCCGCCAACTGCCTCTATTCGGAGAATGTCATCAACTTCGCAATTGAGCGCGGATATTATGATCCCGGCTCCGGTAAACCGTTTTTGTTCAATGAAGCATACTGTCCGTCCACTCCGAAGAATAAGCGTTACGCCGACACGCGGGTCTGGTCGATATTTCGCCGCGCGGCGCCCTCGAAAAATTTCCCGGCCGATTATCATCGGGCAATCGAAAATACCGAGCCGTATCCGCTCTGGATCAAGCCTGATAAAAAAATATCGGTCGCCGATGTCTTTGCCCTGATGCGAGACCATTATGAAGGCACCCCTTATGACATGACCCGCGGAATCGATGCCGGGAATTTCGGTTCACCATATCGCTGGCGACCCTTGGACTTTACAATTGACAGTGTCGAATATGGCTGGGAGCGACCGATCTCCACCCAGCAGACCGCCTTTTCATTCGTCTCTCAATCGCGCGGTGACAAACCGGATCCAATCGGCGGGGTGTACTGGTATGGCGTCGATGATACCTGGTTCACCTGTTATACGCCGCTTTATTGCGGGATTAACGAAATCCCCGAACCGTTTACGGTCGGTGATCTGCAAAAATATTCGCGAGAATCGGCCTGGTGGGTTTTTAATTTCGTCTCCAATTTCTGTAATCTCAAATATTCATATATGGTAAAAGACGTTAAGACATTGCAGTCGCAACTGGAAAACGAATTTTTGGCTCTTCAGCCGATGATTGAAAAAACGGCAATGGAACTTTACAAAAAGGATCCCGAACTTGTCACAAAATATTTAACAGATTATTCGGTAAGCAATGCTGAGATGGTCTACGGCAAATGGCTCGAATTAGGAGATTATCTGATAACGAAATATAACGATGGTTACGTCAAAGATTCGACCGGCGACCCGCAGGGAGTCGGCTATCCGGAAGAATGGCTGAGAAAAGTGATAAATGAACGACCGAATCAGTTTCGTATTCCGGAAAAGGAAAAAACTATTCCTGAAAGCAAACTTGTCGATTGACGAAAATTAAAAATTTAATCAAGGTGCATTATGTACTCGGATGAAAATGCGATAATGAAAAGTCAGGTTCGGTTGTGGAGAAAGTACATTAAGCCGAACCTGGACGAGGCGCTCGAAAAAATGCCGGACGATAAAATCGGCTGGACGCCGACGAAAAATGTCTTTCCGCTCGGCAAGATATTTTTGCATATCGCCGAATGTTCCGATTGGTGGTATGATGATTTTATGAAGGGGAAAAAATCGGTCGAACTGGCGACAATGAATACGCCCAATCCGACCAAAAAGGAAATCGGAAAACATATGGCTGACCATTGGGAGCGTATGGAACGCTTTTTTGCCGAACCGGAGGAAGCCTTTACAAAAACCTATATCCGCGAACTCGAAAAAGAGACAATCAGTCTGGATGGCTGGTGGGTTTTTACGCACCTGTTGGAACATGATATCCACCACCGTTGCCAGATTCATCAGTACCTGCGGATTCTGGGAATCGAACCGCCGAGGTTGTAAAAAAGAAAAAACACACGAGTAAACTAAATGTTGAATTTAATTACTTAAAAGGGCAATAAAACCCGAATGTGCTTCGGATATAAATAAAGCATCAATTTGAAACGTAGACTTTTATTCATATCTATTCTTTACTTTTGTCTAATATTTAAATGCAGTCCTTACCGGAGATATATGCTTGAAACCAATAGTTGCGGGATCGTTTATATCACCTAATGACATTATTGATTTATTGGATAATATTATTTAAATTGTTGACCATAGAATGGATATTACAGATGAAAATTAATTGGAGATGGAAAACAGTTTGCCTGCCCGGTTTATTATTAATGTTTATCTTGCTGGGCGGTCAAACCGGCGCTGAGGCATCCGAGAAAAGTAAAATCTCCGTCACGATTCCGCCACAGGCTTATTTTGCAGAACAGATTGGGGGAGAATTTGTCGATGTTTCGGTCTTGATTGAGCCGGGACGTTCACCGGAGACTTTTGAACCGTCGGTAAAACAGATGGCCGCTCTGTCCGAAACGGACGGATATATTCCGATTGGTTTGCCGTTCGAAACAGTCCTGACAAATAAATTAAAAGAGTTAATGCCTCAGTCGAAGATATTTTACTGTTTACCGGATGCGGTCCGCAATCGACTTGTATATCCGATGCAGAACAGGCGCGAACATCTAAATCACGATCATGGCGAGCCAGACCCGCATGTCTGGCTCGATCCGATCATTGCAAAAATTATTTGCAAAAATATTTGTAATATTTTACAGAATGTAGATTCAAATCATACAGATTATTTTGAAAATAATCTTCGATCAATCAACCATGATCTTGATTCTATAAACAGCTATATCGCCGCCCGATTGCAGCCCTACAAGGGAAGAGAATTTTTTGTATTTCACCCGGCTTTTGGATATTTTGCCAGGCGTTATGAGCTTATTCAAACATCGGTGGAGTTTGAGGGCAAGGAGCCGGGGGCGAAACAGTTGGCTGAATTAATAGACCGGGCCAAAAAAAAGAATATCAGGACGGTTTTTGTTCAGAAGCAGTTTTCGCAAAAGAGCGCCCGGGCTATTGCCGATGCTATCAACGGCGATGTTGCCTCAATAGATCCACTTGAATACGATTATCTGAATAATCTTATTAATATAGCCGAGGCTCTTGTCCGGGGGTTTGAGAAAAAGTGACGGAAAAGGCGGTTGTATCTATCGAAGGGCTTTTTTATTCCTATAATGCGCATCCGGCGCTCGAAGATGTCAACCTGACAATAAACCAAAATGATTTTGTCTGGGTCGTCGGCCCCAATGGCGGCGGCAAAACAACATTGCTCAGATTGATGCTGGGACTTCTTCAACCCCAGCGCGGAATTATTCGGGTTTTTGGCAAAACTCCGAATCAGGCCCGATCACAGCTTGGCTATATGCCGCAGGTCGCACAACTGGACGATAAATTCCCGATTTCGGTCTTTGATGTAACCCTGATGGGCAGACTCGGAAACGGTCACAACATCGGGCCGTTTCGGGCCGATGATCGTCTGGCCGCCGAAAAGGCATTAAAACAGGTTGGACTGTATGAAATGAGACAGCGAAGGTTTTCCGCTTTATCCGGCGGGGAACAAAGACGGCTGCTGATCGCAAGAGCGCTGGCCAGTGAACCGGAACTGTTATTGCTGGATGAACCGACTGCAAATCTGGATCAGGTTATTGAAAAAGAAC
>CAZJLX010000064.1:0-9505 GCA_964546545.1 uncultured Ignavibacteriaceae bacterium
GTCTGAATTTCAATCTTACTACTTTCCAATCTGCCAAAAGATACTCCCATGTATGATTCTTCAATTCGACCGGTAATAGCCGATTCCGAATCACAGATTATTTCAAAGGTACAGCCGGGGAAGATATCAGCCTCGCGTCCTTCGGAAAAATAAAAACGGTCCAGTTTATACTGCAATATATTGGCCTCAATAGTGGTACTTTCCGAAATTGCCATCAATATTAGAACCATGAGAGTACACATTATTAGAGGATGAAAAATAGACTTAAATTTTCGATACGATTTAAGCATCCCACCTCTTATACCATTTGGCCGATAATATAATTCCGCATATCTGTATTTAACAGCTCAATATACTGTCTCAAATTTGACACAGATAATATTAAGGTATTTATAACCTTATCGACAGTATATACAATGTGTGTCATATTTGACACAACTTTATTCTTATATCTTTTTGATTGATAGGAGTAATCAATTGCAGGGCAACGCAATATCCTTTTGGCATTGAATTTGATTTAGCTTCCTAACGAACCTTAAACCTCAACAAAAAGGAGGACAAAATGAAAAAGGCAATCAAAATCAAGGTGGTCGGAGCGATTATGTTGGCGACGCTGATATTTGTCATCGGCTGTTCCGATGATAAAAGTTCCGGGCAGACAGGAATGATTAGCCAGGTTATTGACAATGCCGCCGAGCAGTTTGTTCAGGATGTAGTCGAGGCCTCAATTGACCTGAATGTGGTAGAGACCGACAATACGGTCGGTGACGTCTCCGATGTTATCGTTATTGACTCGATTATGTATGCGGTTTATAATGGCGGCGTCGTTATTCATGATTTTCGAACCGGTACATCCAATTTCATCCGAAACGGCGAAAAATTCGGCGCAGTGACCATGTATGAAGATGAAATTTATGTCGGAGGCGACAATCTTTATCGACTGTTTAATCTAGCTCTCGAACCGGTTAAAGCTGAGTACAGCGGTTTTATCACCGAATTGAGCAGTTATGAACATCGGTTGATTATCGGTACAAGCAGTGGTTTGTTTTCCAGCAATATTTTCGGTAATGAGAAGTTGATGGATGATATTTATGTCAATGCCATAACTGCCGATAATAACGGTCTCTGGATCGGAACCAATGGTCAGGGGCTGTATCGGTGGGATGGTATCGATTTCAAACGGCGTTACCTTATTCGGGACACAACGATTTTCGATTATGTTTATGCGCTTGATTTCAACCATAATCATCTCTTTGTCGGCGCCTCGACCGGCTTTTTCATCAATGATGGCGGTCGCTGGGATCAGTGGACAATTGAAAACGGTTTGCCATCAGATGTCATTAAGTCAATTGATGCTTCGGACTGGATGGTAAAAATCGGCAGCGACAGCGGTATTATCGCCTATTTCGATAACAATCTATATCCTGTCAAAAAGCTGGATAAACAATCGGCTCGCTCCTTAACCTCCATTGGCCAAAAGCTGATTGTCGGGACAGAGTGTGATGGCATTCTGGTCAAATCCGGTCCGGTTTTAAAAACTTTAATTGAACCGGTTGACAGCATGGCGGAGGCGGTCTTCTCACAAACCGAAAAGGGGGAAATTTAACAACCATTCATCAGGAGGTCGCTTTTGCTCCCCCGGTCTGACCAGCCGGGGGATTTTTTATTATTACCTGACATCCGAAACAGCGAAACGCTCCTGAGGTCTTGACAAAAGCCGGTTTACAGTTATATTATTGCTATTCCTATCTTTGCAGAGTTAGGGGATATTTCATAAACAGTCGGAGGAAAGGTATGTATAGAAGTCGTGTACGAACAGCTCTGTTTTTTTCATTTTTCCTGCTAATATTATCACCGATTTTGGCCTTTGCGGCCGATGAGGATATAACCTACATCAGCAGCAGCCTCTGGACAGGGGCAAAAGATGTCGTCATCGACAATAATTATGCCTACGCAGCTTTTATAAATGGCCTGGTTGTTTTTGATATTACCATTCCGGAAACTCCCGTATTTATCAGCAAAATTTATTTCCCCGGTTCCGGGGAAGCACTTTATAAACAGGATAGTCTTATCTATCTGGCCGATGGTGACAATGGCGTCATTATAATTGATGTTACCAATCCGGTTAATCCATCTTTTATTCAGCAGATAATGTTATCCGAATATATCTGGGATGTTTTTGTAAATGATAGCTTGGCATATATTGCTGATGATTCCGGGCTTTGGATTTATAGTATTACTAATCCTTCAGATCCTCAGTATATCGGCTTTTTTTATATCAGTGGCGGTTGTAATGCGGTAATTGTCCGACAGGACAGCGCTTATGTTGCCGCGGGGACCAGCGGATTGTGGCGGGTCGATGTCAGCGATCCGACTTTGCCCGGTACGATCGACAATTATAATACATCCGGTACTGCCGATGCCCTCTTTTTAAAAGATGATCTGATTTATGTCGCCGATCTGTATAGCGGACTGAAAATTTTCAGGATTGATTCGCTGCCTTTGGATATTCTTGGTGAATATTCCGCCTCGGGCTGGATATATGATGTTTTTGTCGTCGATACGTTAATTTATGTCGCCACCGGTATGGTCGGTAACGGTCTTGTTGTTCTCAACGGGAGTGATCCGAGTCTGCCCGACTCTCTGGGATATATGCCGACGTCGGGTTATGCCCTGGGTCTGCATATTGACGGTACGATCGGTGCTGTAGCTTCCGGTTACGGTGGACTACATACATTTAATATTCTAAATCCGATTGATTCTATGGAAAGCGGGTTTTATCCGACACCGGATATTGCCTATGATGTTTATGCCCGCGACAGCCTTGTTTATCTGGCCGACGGATTGGATGGCCTGCGGGTCGTTAATATGTCCGATCCGAACAGACTCGATTCGATTGGCTGGTTTGACAGCCGTGGTGCAGCGCGCGGAATAGCGGTTCGAGATAACTATTTATTTCTGGCCGATGATGACAGCGGTTTGACCATAATTGATATCAGTAATCCGGCTTTTCCGTTTTTGGTCGACACACTTTATATTTCGGGCCGCGCTTATAATGTTGCGGTTTTGGATGATTATGCTTATCTGGCCTCAGGCAACAGCGGTCTTCGAATAGTCAATATATCAAATTTATTTGATATATATTTGGAAGGATTCTATGATACGGCCAGTGTATGTTATGATGTGGCTGTTCGAGACTCAATTGTCTGTCTCGCATTTGGCAGCAGCGGTCTGGTTTTGGTGAATGTTGCCGATCCGGAAGCGCCGTATCAGATTGGAAATTACCCCACTTCAGCCTATGCCCGGGGACTGTTTGTTGAGGATACCCTTGTTTATCTGGCTAATGCAGATGACGGCCTTAAAATTATAAATATCGCCGATCCGACTGCACCTATTCTAATAGATAGTCTGGATGTTGATGGTTATGCTCGTGAGGTATATGTCCAGGGGGGAAGGGCATATTTGTCGGTCGATCTGGGAGGGATCGTCGTGGTTGACATTAGAAATCCGGCCGATCCATATATTCTTGCCCGATATAATACACCGGGCCAAACGCATCATCTCTCGGTTATAAACGATAATATCTGTGTCGCTGACCAGTATTCTCTGATTGTTCTAAAGACAGCGTTTGATTGTCCAATCATCGAGTGTCCATCGGCCGATATTGATACGACGATCTGCTCGGGGCAGGAAATCTGTCTTGAGATACCGATTAGTGATGCTTCAAGTGTAACATCCAATATCGGTTCCTGGAATAATGATACCCTTTGTATTTTTGCCTCGGGAAGCGGGAGTTATGCAATCAACCTGACAGCCGCCAATGAATATTGCGATGTCCTTTGCGAATTTACTATGAATGTTTACGATGCCGCGACAATTGAGATTAGTCCCGAAAATATAAATTTTACAATGACCGAATCATCACCTTTGCCGACGTCTCAATCATTCTATATAACCAGCAATTGTGATTCCGGTTCTTTGAACTGGCAGTTAAATATTGTCGATGATGGCGGTTGGTTGGAGGTCGACAAAACGACGGGGAGCAATCCGGATGAAGTGATTGTCAGCATCACCGACACAGCCTTGGAGTTGTCCGCCGGTATTTATTCATCATTGCTTGAATTAACCGATGCCAACGCCTCCAACTCTCCGATTTATATATCAGTTTCGCTGTTTATTGAATCGGGTGTCGATATGGGCGATGAAGTGGTCGAGCCGGGAAGTAGTTTTGGAGTGCCGATTCATCTCTTTACAGTCGACTCACTTCTTGGTTTTACAATACCGCTGATTATTAAAACCGTTCAGCCGGAAGATATACAGATAGATTCAATTGTCATAAATCCAATCGAAGGTGACAGTTCGATTACCGGAATGATTGTCAACGATACGTCAGTGATTGTTTTTCGCCCGATTCAGGAACCACCGGTCCCGGACAGTTCCGAGTCTTATGAGATAGCTTATGTATACTTGACGACTTCATCATCAATCAGCAGTGAAGTTGTGGTCATAGATACGGCCATGATTACCACTGGTAAGGCGACATATAATTATGAATTCATCCGCACCGATAGTTCTTCGTTCGTTCCTGAATTCAATCCCGGTTTTATCTATATCGGTGGGCATGACGTACTAACCGGGCAGGTTTCCTATTATGATTCGCGACCGGTCGCCGATGTGATGATGCTGCTTGGCGGGAGCATGTATCTTGAAGAACCTACCAACAGCGCCGGGCAATTTGGTTTTGATTCATTGATGTATGGCGATTATGTAATTACGCCGTCACGGGAGGCCGACGATGTTGGTGTCTCGGTGGCTGATATTATTAAAATCCGTCGGCTTCTGGCCAAACTTGAATTTTTTGATAATAACTACAAATGTATTGCCGCCGACGTCAATAATGATTGCCGGATTTCGATTGCTGATGTGATAAAAATCAGGAGATATTTGGCCGAACTGGAAGATTTGGCGGCCGGTAATTGGAAATTTGTCGATAAGGCCTACAATTTTGACTGCGATAGTTTCTGCACCGATTATCCAGCCTATTGTCCGTTTCCGGAGTCTATATCGCTCGGCTATGATGGAGCAGATAAATTAAATAATGATTTTGTCGCGGTGAGGACAGGCGATGTCAACGGGACGTGGGGCGGATCAATACCGGCCGGTAAATTATTGGCGGAAACATCCTCTCCCGTTCATATTAATATTGCGGATGTTTATGGTGATATGGATCAGAATATTTCAGTTCCGATTTCAATATGTAATTCGGAACTTGTGGCCGGACTGGAATTGCATCTGCATTATAATTCGCAGCAACTCCGCCTGATCGATGTCGTATCGGAACTGCCGGGTGAGATGACTTTCGGCGAGGGGAATTTCTTAAATTTAATCTGGGAAAATATGGAGCATCAAATACCTGCTTCCGAAAACAGAGTTGTTGCCGAACTTAAATTTGAAATAATCGAGAATTTTGCCGATCGCTCCAAAATATCTCTATTTGCCGGAGAGATAGTTGATTATAACGGCCGGGCCTATGCTATAAAGTATTCCGATGGTTCGGTTGGCTCGGATGGAAAAGTGATGGTGCCGACCCGTTTCTCGCTTCGGCAGAATTATCCAAATCCATTCAATCCGGTGACAACCATCGAGTTGTCTCTGCCGAAAGTGTCTGACTATACGCTCGACATTTATAATATTATCGGGCAGTTGGTGCGCAAAATTTCCGGCACTGCTGGTGCCGGCATTGTGCATATTGTCTGGGACGGCAAGAACAGCGAGGGCGAAAATGTCGCCAGCGGTATTTACCTCTATCGTGCTACGGCCGGGGAATTTGTCGCCAGTCGTAAAATGTTATTATTGAAGTAGCGCTTGGCAAGAAAATAGTCGCGTTTTCATGAGCCATATCGGGAGAGCGCCATGTCTTGCCGACTTAAATGTCGGGACTCCTCGCGATGAAGGCTTGGTAATACAAAAAAGGGATGGAGTAATTCCATCCCTTTTGTTCTATCTGTTTGATTTTTTACGGGCAGTTCGGAGTTGAACCCTCTCCGTATAAAAATCCAATCAAGTACGTAACATCGAATATGTTGACAGTCGAATCATTGTTGACATCGCCCGATTCCATCGGTAGGGGCGGCGGTCCATCCTGATATAAAAAGGTTATCAGGAAAGTTATATCAAAAATATTGACCACCAGATCAACGTTGACATCACCGCAGATAAAAGCCGGGTTTATTATCAGACTCAACAACTGCTCATCAAAACTGCCGACCGCATCTTCAACCAAAGCCGTAAATTCAAGTGTCCCGGTCAGCGTTGTTGTCCCCGACAATAAACCTTCCGACGACAGTGTTAGGCCGCTGCCGGAAAGATCATCGAATTTATCGCTCCAGCTAATAGCTCCGGTGCCGCCGCTCGATTGTAATTGTTCGGAATAGGTCGAGTCTTCGAGGCCGTCCGGCAGGGATGAGGTCGAAATGGCCACGGCCGGATTAACAGTAAAGCTGAGATACTGCTCATCGGTAGCTTCCGACTCATCGGTTACCAAAGCAGTGAAAGAAATCGTTCCGGCGCCGCTCGGTGCTCCCGATAACAGCCCGCTGCTCGAAAGCATTAAGCCGGTTCCAATCAAATCACTGTTTTTATCGGACCAGGTCAATACGCCACTCCCGCCGCCGGCGATAAGCTGTTCCGAATAAGAAACAGCCTCGGTCCAATCAGGAAGTGATTCGGTGGCGATAACCGGATCGCTCGAACAGATAAAAGTCCTGACGCTGAAATCATCAACCGCCGCCTCGACAACCGAGCCGGAACCCAGGTCCGAAGCATCAAAACGGACTTTTACCTGGCCGGTCGGGACGACAAAATCGCTGACCATAAAATCGTTTTCGAACCATCCGCCGTTGGCCTGCTCGACCGGTCCGATTGTTTCGACCAGAGTCCAATTGTTGCCATTATCGTTGGTGACATAAACATGCATTTCATCATTATTCGGATCGGCGCCAAAATTATTGGAGTACCATCGTGCATAGTGAACCAAGGCATCGGAATCGGTCAAATCAATCAATGGTGAAATAAGGATAGTCGTTCCGTCATCGACATCCGAATTATCGTCGGCATTGTCGGTCAGGTAGCATTGTCCCGAACCGTCATAGTCGGTCGGCGGATCGCCTCGGTCGCCTCCGCCGACAGGCGTCCCGCGATTCCATGCTCCGTCGGACACCGTGCCGCTTACCGTCCAGCCGGTATTGGTCTGGAAATTGTCTTCAAAAACGACGATAACTTCGTTGGCGGAAACGGCCTGATAGACATTATCGGGTGCATCGGCCGGATCGGAAATTATTCCAAAGCCGGGCGCTTCGGCACTGATGTACCAGCGGATCCGGCTTTCACAAGGTATCGCCGGAATAGTGATTTCATATTCATTGGCCGAGGTTTCGGTCATCGTCCCGGCCTGATAGGCACCGCCGTCGATCGAATAGTACATTTCACCACTGCCGCTGACCGGTGCGACGGCACCGGATTGAATGATGACCTCGATTGTCGTTGGCTGGTTGGGGGTGACAATTTCAGGTCGTCCGTTGGGATACTCAAATGTGATTAAAGTCAGGGCCGGGCAGTCCATATTATGGTTGCCGAAAGCGGTACAAATCTCGCTGTAGTGCGGAGTACCATTATCGAGATCGGCATCATTATCATCAAGGGTCAAAAAGTCAATTGTAATCTGCGGCGTAATAAGTGAACCGGTATGAAGCAGTATCGAGTTGATAGCCAGATTTCTCAACGTATCGAGATAAGTTGCCGGATGTGTAATTATCAATTCATTGCGCAAATCCCAGGCGCAGCCGGAAAGAAGCGGGGCACAGGCATGTATCTCATTACTACAGGGATACTGCAAAGAATTATCGGCGTCTCTCAAGGGTGTAACGCAATCGCCGTAAAAACCGAGGCCAAGTTCCGATTCGTCGGAATATAGTAAGGCCATGACATCACCCAGACCCTCGCCGTACTGGTCCTGTCCGCTGCCGGCCATGTTAACGAGATGGTGGCCGTACTCATGATGAACGACCGACTGCCAGGCGGTATTCGGATAGCCGCCGCCGGAGGCACAGAAATTCAGCGACTCGTCACCCGGATCATACCAGGCGTTTCCGGGGCAGTAACCATCGCTTCGATTAACATAGATAGGAAACTCAAACTGAGTTGAAACAGCGGGATAACTGGGATTGAATTTTAATACGATATCCCGAACGATGTTTGCCTGAATATATGCATTAACTTCCGCTCGGGTATATTCTGTATTGGCTGGATTGTGAATAAAATCTGCCGGTCCCGGGGGGAGAATGTTTTGGGTCAGTAAGGCATCGGGGCCGGCGTTGTTAAAGACTCTGTAAAATTGACCCCAGACGCGCGATTCGACAACAACCGTATCGGATCCAAAATTGGAAATAACAAACGAGCCTTTATCGTTGCTGTATGCGGTTGTTGTTCCGATATTGACACGCGCATAAGGCATCGCCGTAAGGACTTCATCTTCGCACTGCTCGGAGGCGGTTCCCTCGGTGGCGTATCCTTTAACCGTTCCGATGACATCTTCAAAAATAATCAGATTTTCCTGATAAAGAATTTCGCCGGTTTTGGCATCGGCCACAAACAACCAGCGTTCGGGGAAATCGGATGATCCGATAAACTTAACGGCCATTCGCGGTTCGGCGTCTTTATCATTTACTCCGGCCCAGATGACTATCTCCCCCAGGTAGTTGGGGCAGGACACCCAGCGGTAGGACCTGACACAGTCGATAATGCGGCATTTTGCGCCGCTTCAAAATTTATATTATTTTTATCGGTCGGTTGGAAATCGCCGAGAAAACGGAGGGCGGAAGTGGCCAAAACCAGCGGATAGTCCGGCTCATTGCGGACCAGCAATCTTAAATCGGCCCGGAAAACCGGAATATCATCGCGATACTGGCAATAATTAACAAGACTGAATTTATATTGACCGGTCACCGGATTGTACATCATCGGCTGGATATATTTTTTGTCTTTTGTCAGGCTGACCGGCTGTAAATCCTCCGGGAGCGCACCCAGTACCGCGGCGTGTTGCAGTCTGAATTGCTCGGCGCTGTTTTCCGGGCTTGAGCCGAAACTGAAGGCCCGTCCATAAAGCTTGGTCGTCCGGCCGTTTAGCGTATAATTTCTGACACCGGAAAATTCAGCATGAAGATTGTTAAGTGCCTGATTGGCCGTGGCTCGCTCGGATATAAAGCGTTCTTCACCCGATTGGTCCGCAAAAGCTGTTCCGATGCATAATAGCAAAAGGGAAAAGCCAGTTAGAAAGATTCTCATTCCGCCTCCTCGTTTAGCATTATATTTGATTTGTTCAATTTGGAAAAAACAAAACTCAAGCTGCCCCAACATGTGGTAAATATCTCAAAGTTATTTAAATATATGGTTTTTACCATATCTGTCAACAAATTAAAAGGGATAATCTTTCTTCTAATTTAATAAT
>CAZJLX010000065.1:0-9473 GCA_964546545.1 uncultured Ignavibacteriaceae bacterium
TCTTCGTATTTCGGACGAAGTCCCTCCAATATCCTGATAGTATCTTCGACCGACGGCTGCTCGACCATAACGGTCTGGAAACGCCGTTCGAGGGCACCGTCTTTTTCAATGTACTTACGATATTCATTCAGGGTCGTCGCGCCGACACATTGTAATTCGCCTCGTGACAGAGCCGGTTTGAATATATTACTGGCATCGAGCGAACCCTCGGCACCACCGGCACCGACGATAGTATGCAGCTCATCGATAAAGATAATGACATCTTTGGAATTGATAATTTCGGCCATAACCGCTTTCAGTCGTTCCTCGAACTGCCCGCGATATTTGGTTCCGGCCACAAGCGAAGCCATATCAAGCGTCACGACCCGTTTATTATCCAGCGTTTGCGGGACCTTACCCTCGACAATACGTTGAGCCAGTCCCTCGACAATCGCGGTTTTTCCCACGCCCGGTTCACCGATCAGAACCGGATTGTTTTTTTTGCGTCGGGAAAGAATCTGGCTGAGCCGTTCGATTTCATCGTTTCGTCCGATAATCGGATCCAGCTTGCCGCGTCGCGACAATTCGGTCAGGTCGCGCCCATAATGATCCAGCGCCGGGGTTTTTGATTTTTTGCGTTTGCGTTTGAATGAGGAGGGTTTTCCGCTCTGGATATTTTTCAACTCTTCATAAGATTCTTTATAGTCAATATCGTACATCGAAAGAACCTGCGCCGCGACACCCTCTTCGTCCTTGAGCAGAGCGAGCAGGATATGTTCGGTGTCGATATCTTTCGATTTTAATGTCCGCGCCTCCTGCCCGGAAACTTCCAATGTCTTTTTGGCCCGTGCGGTCAGCGGCAATTGTCCCATAGTCATCGTTCCACCCGATGGCTGAACGACTTCTTCGATCGAGGTTTTCAAATCCTGCGGATCGAGTCCGAGATTGGTAACAATCTCCATCGCTCGCCCTTCACCCAATCGAATCAGGCCAAGGAGGAGATGTTCGGTCCCGATGTAGTCATGTCGAAGACGGGCCGCCTCGTCTCTGGCATATTCAATCGCCTTTCGAGCCAGTTCCGTAAACATCTCATTCATATTTTAACCTTTCTCTATATATTCAACACGATTTATACGATTTGTTCCAATAAAAATAGGTGTTTCCGATCATTTCAGTTTTTTGCGAACCATCTCAGCCCTGAGAGAATCGCGTTGATCGGAAGACAATTCCTCCCCGAAATATTTTTGTAAATGAGCCGGTTGCGACAAAAGTAAAATTTCATTAATCAGGCCGATCTCGACAAAATCAATAATGCCCATTGCCACGCCCAGCCGTATCGCCGAAAGCAGGTTCATAACCTCCTCGGAAGTTAATACGCGGGCATGTTTTAAAATTCCATAGGCGCGCCAGATTTTATCCTCAATCTGGTCGCAGGCCTCATTCATCAGTCTTACGCGAGCGGCCGCTTCATCGTTAACGATCGAGCGGGTGACACTGTTAATCAGCTCAAGGGTATCCTGTTCCGAGACGCCCAACGTCGTTTGATTGGAGACCTGAAACAGATTGCCGAGCACATCTGTGCCCTCACCGTAAAAGCCACGGACAATCACACCCATTTTGGAAATTTTGCCGATCACCCGGTCAATATCTTTGGTGATAACCAGTCCCGGCAGGTGAATTAAAACCGAGGCGCGCATGCCGGTTCCGACATTGGTCGGGCAGGCGGTTAAAAATCCAAAATCGGGATCATAATCGAATTCAAGATGACTGCCGAGTTCATTGTCGTACTCCCCGGCGACATTAAACGGATTGGTCGTATCCAGTCCGGGCGCCAGTGATTGTATCCTGAGATGGTCCTCTTCATTGACCATAATCGAGACTTTTTCATCCTCACTGATAAACAGGGCGCGCGATCGGTCGTCGGGGACAAAGGTTGGCGACATCAAATGTCGTTCAATCAGGAAATCCCGATCGAGCGGAGACAGTTCGGAGGCCCTTATAAACTGCCCTTTGGAGAGCAGTTTCGAGCGGGAGCAGGCGGTCTCGAAATATTTGACAACCTTATCGCGGGTATCGGTATCGGCGGCCGAAGGAAAAACGCATCCGGCGATATTTCTCGCCAGCCGCGCCCGCGATGAGAGGACAACCATATTTTCATCGCCGCCACCCGACAGCCAACCGGTAATATTTTTTACCATCTTTTCAAACATTTTTGTCAATCACCGCTTTCAGTAATGACATGAGCCTCTTTGACAGTCTTTAATTTATCCCGTAAATCGGCCGCGCGCTCAAAATCTTCACTCTCGATTGCTTTTTTAAGTTCATCTTCCAGTCTTTCTTCTTCCTTAATCGGCAACGGAGCATTTTCACCGGAGACCGGAAGCTTGCCCTTGTGCATCGAAGACCCATGAATTTTGCGCATGATTCCCTGCAAACGGGGTCGGAAAGTCCGATAACATTCGCTACAGCCAAAACGTCCCAGGCGAGTAAAATCTTCAAAGGTCAGTCCGCATCCGGCACATTTCAGGTTATCCTTTTTGCCTTTTTTGGATTTTGCTTGCTGTTGAATAAGTCCCGATAGAATTTCCGCCAGCGGAAATGGAACATTATCCAGGGGCGAATGGAATCCACGTTTACCGGCACAGTCCTTGCACAGTGATAAAACGATCTTCTCGTTATTAACGATCTGCGTCAGATGTACGGTCGCTGTCTGATTTTTACAATCCTGACACAACATAATTATCCCACCTCGTCGGCCTCACTAAGACGGCCGTTTTCGAGTTTTACGATCCGGCGGCAACTGCCGGCCAGATCGACATTGTGAGTGGCGATTAAAAATGTCACTCCTCGCTTACTATTTAAATCGGCCATCAGGCGGTGTAATTTTTCCCCGGTCTTAATATCAAGATTACCAGATGGTTCGTCGGCAATCACGATCCCTGGCCTGTTAGCCAAGGCGCGGGCCACAGCAACACGCTGCTGTTCACCACCGGAAAGTTGTTTAGGCCGATGATTTAATCTATCCTCTAAACCAACATCGGTTAATAGTTGTTCCGCGAGATTTGCCGCCTCTGATTTGCTCAGGCCGTATATCAGCGACGGCATCATCGCATTCTCAAGAGCGGTAAAGTCTTCCATCAAATAATGGTGCTGAAAAACAAATCCGACATTTTGGTTGCGAAAATGCGCCAACTGCGCTTCACTCTTGCCGGCAAAGGACATCCCCAACACCGAAAGAGTTCCACTATCGGGACGATCCAGACCACCAAAGATGTGTAATAAGGTCGACTTGCCGACCCCGGATTCACCTACAATCGCGACCATCTCTCCTTGATTTATATTAAGATCAACCCCTTTCAGGACATCCAGTCGGCCCTCCGAGGTCTCAAAATTGCGACAAATTCCCCGGGCTGACAAAAGGGGTTTACTATCGATTGCATCCAATTCTACAGCTCTCCCTTTTCTTCCAATCCATTATTATATAACTATTTTCGCCCATTTGGGCAAATAATTTAGCCAAACGTTTAAATTTGCAACATTTTACTGACGGAGAACATCGATTACTGATTGTGATGAGGCGCGCGTGGCCGGATAGAGAGCGGCGATAAAACAAATTACTATCGTTACGACCGCAACCTGAAGAAAATCGAAAAGATGCACCTCAATCGGAAGATAATTTATGAAATATAATTCGCCCGGAAGTGATACAATCGCATACGTGTTTTGCACCCATGACGCGACCAGCGCAATAATCCACCCGAAAATTATTCCGATACCACCGATCACCAGGCCGTTCATGATAAAAATCTTTGCGATGGAAAAGGGAGTCGAGCCGATTGTTTTTAAAATTCCGATCTCACTTCTTTTTTCCATCGCCAGCATGACCAGCGTTGAGATTATCGAAAAGGCGGCGACAAGGACGATAAGAATAAATCCAATAAATAGTATTTTCTTTTCCAGTGCGATCCAGGCAAATAAATTTTTATGCAGCACGTTCCACGGTACGACCTGAAAACCAAACCCGAGTGTCGCCTCAATTATCGGCGTCATCATATCGGCCAGGTATATGTCGGTCAGTTTCAGATGAATCGCGGTCACCTCGTCATCCATCTGAAACAGTCTTTGAGCCGCTTTAAGCGAAATATAGGCCAGTTCGGAATCGAATTCGTACATCCCGGTTTCAAAAATTCCGGTAATATAAAATTTGGCGACACGCGGCCGCGTCGAGCGTTTAAGATCCTCGCCCCTCAGTGAGTACAACACGACCGGATCACCGACCGTGACACCGAGTCGATTGGCCACGCCCATCCCCATCAGCATCCCGTCGGCATTTTCGGTACTGTCCGGATTATTTAAATCGAAGCTGTATTTCCCGTTAATAATATCATCGGCGATATTGGCGGTCAGTTTTTCCTGATCGATATCGATGCCACGTACCACGATACCATCGCCCGCATCTTCGGAGGATATCGCCGCTTTGTAATAAATAAAGGGTGAGGCGGCGACGACATTATCCAGACTCTCGACTTTTTTGATAATATCCTGATAATTGTGAAGCGTCATATCCGAAGTCGGGAAGATTGAAATATGCGAGGTGGTTCCCAGAAGCCGGGAGCGGAGTTCCGATTCAAAACCGTTGTGCATCGACATCACAAAACAGACGACCGCCACCCCCAGCGTAACGCCGAGCGCGGTAATCCAGGTCGAAACGGAAGTAAAAAACCGCCCGGACCGCAAATATCGTTTGGCTATAAATCGTTCGTAATACATATATTTTGATTTTATAGGTACTGCTTTTTTTAATTAAAATCAATAGTAATAAGACTTGGAAATGTTGGCGCACGGAGAGAGGCTGTTGCAAAAGCAAAATATTAAGGCAGTTCAGACATTCCTGTCTGAGCATGGATAAAAACGCAGACAAGAATTGGGTTGTTGAAAAAGTACAGAAAAGGTTGCGGCAGTTCCTGCTAATTCCGATTTTGGGAATTCGTGTGAACTGCCGCCTTTGTACAATAACTATTTGTGTGTCGGGTCACAACCCCGATAAATCGGTGTCAGGACCCGACACAACCAAAGTCAAAGTATTTATTGCCCTGACGATGCCGACAGATTGCCACGTCGTTCCATATCCCGACAAGTCGGGATTCGAAACTCCTCGCAATGACCGTCAACGAGTGGTTTTTTATAAAATTGTCGGAAGCCCTGCGGGCATTCCGACCTACTCATCTGCAAAGGCAGAAATCTATTTTAATAATCGCTTCATTACGAAAAATAATGGATACCCGTCTGCACGAGTATGACATTCATACATTACTTTTCTTTACTCGTCCCGCTCCTGGCGCATCTGGGGAAATAATATAACATCTCTTATCGAGTGGCTGTTGGTGAAGAGCATCACTAATCTATCAACCCCAAATCCCAATCCGCCGGTCGGCGGCATACCGTACATCAGGGCGGTAAGATAATCCTCGTCGAGTTGATGCGCCTCGGCGTCACCCGCCTCGCGAGCTGTCGCCTGCGACTCGAACCGCGCCCGCTGGTCATCAGGGTCATTCAGTTCGGAGAAAGCGTTGGCGACTTCAAAGCCACCGATAAAACATTCGAACCGTTCGGTCAATAGCGGATTATCGCGATGTTTTTTCGCCAGCGGCGAAATATCAAACGGGTAATCTTTGATAAAGGTCGGCTGGATTAAATCAGGCTCGACTTTTTCCTCGAAAAACTTCTCGACAACCTTACCCCAGTTGGTTAGATTATCTACCTCAAATCCACTCTTTTTGGCTTCATTGCGCGCCGATTCAAAATCAAGCGGCATCAGGTCGATTCCGGTCGCCTCTTTGACCGCCTCGACCATCGAGATAACTTTAAATTTCGGTTCGAAATCGATAATATTGCCGTCGAATTCGATTTTGTACTTACCGTGCAGGTCGAACGCGATTTTGCGAAACAGCTCTTCGACCAGCGCCATTATATCAGTGTAGTCGGCGTACGCCCAGTACAGTTCGACCATCGAAAATTCCGGATTATGCAGGCGATCCATCCCCTCGTTGCGGAAATCTTTACAAAATTCCCAGACTTTTTCAAAACCGCCGACAATCAGACGCTTGAGATACAATTCATCGGCTATACGAAGGTACAGCTCCATATCCAGCCGATTGTGGAAAGTTTTGAACGGCTCGGCCGCCGCGCCGCCGTAAATTGGCTGCAATATCGGCGTTTCGACTTCGAGAAAACCTTTTTCCTCGAATGTGTCGCGGATAGTTTTTACTATCCGGCCGCGCTGTAAAAATGTCTGCCGCACTTCCGGGTGGGCAATCAGATCGGCATAGCGGCGCCGGTATCTCTGTTCCTTATCGACCAGACCGGCATGTTTGTCCGGCATCGGGTGCAACGCTTTGGCCAGCAGTTCGAATTTTTGCACCAAAATTGTCCTCTCGCCCATTTTGGTCGTGAACAGTGTCCCCTCAACGCCGATTATATCGCCCAGGTCGATTTTTTTATCGAACAGCTTATATTCATCTTTGCCGATATCATCCTGCTTGACATAAATCTGAATCGGCCCCGATTGGTCCTGAATATGCGCGAAATTGACTTTGCCCATCCGCCGTTTAAGAAGTATTCGACCCGCCAGACGGATAACGGTTTCATCGGCCGCCAGTTTATCATAATTTTCCAACGCCTCGGCCGCACTATGTGTTCGGTCGAAACGATACGGAAACGGATTAATACCTTTTTCGCGGATATCAGCCAGTTTCTGCCGTCTGGTTTTGATCAACTCTTCAAGAGGTATCTGCGGCTGCTCGTTTTTATCTTTGGCCGGTTGTGATTTATCAGTCAATTGATTACTCGCTTTTTATGCTGTTTAGTTTGCTCTTTAGTGCCCGGGCAACCGGTTTGGGTACCAACGTCTTTATATCGCCGCCATTCAGGGCAACATCCTTAACGATGGTCGATGAAAGATAGACCCACGACAGGGACGGCATTAAAAAAACAGTTTCGACATCACGCGCCATCTTGCGGTTCATCAAAGCCATCTGGAACTCATATTCAAAATCTGATACGGCTCGCAAACCGCGAATAATAGCGCACGCTTTTTGTTTTTTGGCCAGGTCGGCAAGCAGGCCGTTAAATTTTATTACTTGCAGCGTTTTCGAAGTTTCAAGGCTTTCTTTCACCAATTGAAATCTTTCCTCATGAGAAAAAAGCGGGTCCTTACCGGCGTTTTCCGCTACAGCAACAATCAGTCGGTCGAACAGAACCGATGCCCTCTGGACAAGAGAGGTATGCCCGTTGGTAATCGGGTCAAATGTCCCCGGATATATGGCAATTTTCACAGCTTATCGTCCTTTCGCATCAGAAACGAAATCTCGGTCTGGCCGAATTTCCGTTTCTTTAATAGTTCCATCCGGTCGGTATCTGTTTTCTGCCTAAATTTATGCTCAATAATAAGTAATCCTTGCGTTCGGAGCAAGTTATATTGAACGACAATATCAACCACCTGTTGCGGGGAGATTTCTTCATAAGGCGGATCGGCAAAAATCAGGTCAAAACGATTTTCGTTTTTTTGCAGCCGTCGGCAGGCGTTGATATAATCGGTTTCCAATATTTCGCATTTTAAATCAAGTGATTTTAAATTGTCTTTGATGAATAAAATCGGTTGACGGCCGGATTCTACGAAAAGAACCGAACGGGCGCCGCGCGAGATAGCCTCGATACCAAGCGCCCCGGAACCGGCAAACAGATCGAGCACATCGGTCTCCTCGATATCATTCATCAGGATATTAAAAATCGCCTGTCTGATTTTATCGGTTGTCGGACGGGTCGTCAGACCGGGCGCCGTTTTTAATTTGCGCCCTTTGTAGATACCACCGGTGACGCGCATGATTAATCGACCATCATACCCAAAGCGACAAGATATTTTCCGGCGGTGGAATATATATCATCGGTGAAATATTCTTTTTTCATCGACGGTAAAACTGTTTTAACGCCGATTTTTGATTCGATTTTGCCGGCCAGTTCCTCCGACGAAAGCCCACCGGTCAGGATAATCAGAGAGAGAGGCAGCGAACCGATATTATTCGAAGTCAGCGTTTGTTGATAATTCAAAGTTGCGGCCAGATCGACAATTAATTTATCGGGAGCACTATCGCCGTTTTTTCCCGAAGGTCTACCCTCAAAGGCACCGACCAGAATCGGATATTTATCTTTCTGGAAACAGTACGACACGAAATTATTTTCGATATCGACGAGGCAGATTAAATTACCGCCCTGTTTGGTGCAGAAAAAACGATAGGCGGCGGCCATCGCCAGCGAACGAAGTTTGAACCCGGCCGGTTGAATCGAATATTTTTCAAAAAATGTAATTTTACTTTTTATCAGAATGCGGTTGTATGCGACAGCCAGTTTTTCATTTTCGGGTCCGATATCGAAAGCATCGAAAAAGTACTTATCTTCACCGTCAAGCAGGGTCGCGGCCAGTTCGAAACAGGCGACTCGTTCCGGTTTCAAACCGGAGTTAGTCTCTGTTTTCATCTTTTTGACAATCGATTCGTTTTCGGCCACCGAAAAATATAACTGCCCCTCGCTGTTGAACAATGCCCTGTCGAATTTGTCGGGCGTGGTCCGCACAATATCCCGAACCGTCATCCGCCCGGTCGAAAAACTGGCCCGCGCCAGCGAGATTTTGTCCGGCCGTAAATCGACACCATAGCGCTCGGAACGTAATTCTACCATGGTTCGACCTTGAGATAGCCTTTTATTTCGTTAAATTTTTTATAACTGATACCTTGAACCCGAACGATATCCTCGACTTTTTCAAAACGGGCGCTGTCGCGAGAGGCGACAATCCGCGAGGCTATAACCGGGCCGATATATGGCAGAAGCTCCAGCGAGTCGGCCGGGGAGCGATTGAGATCGACGATTATCGGAGGTTTATAGCGGCTATCGGTATCACCCAACTGCACCGAAAAACGGAGCGACTGTTCATCGATAGTCGAATATGATCGAATCAGCTTAAAAAGAGACAAAACCATAAGCAGCGCGGTCAGCAGGACAATAACTCTTAATTGTGCGGTCGAAAACTCAAAAAAACGGTTCATTTATGTAGTTCCGGGTTCCTCTGAAACAGCGTAAATATAGCTATCTGCGCGTAAAAAGCAACAGGTTTGCGGGTAAGGGGTTGATTTTTAATAAAAGGGCAAATTTTGAATTAAATATGCCGATAAATACATAATAATCCTTGACAATCCTTTTATATCTCTTATTATGCCTTTAAATATGATAAGGAGTGAGTTATGGATGAAGAAACTGAAAAAGATAACGCCGAAAACCGCCCGAAGTTTTATACCACTTCCGAAGTGGCCGAGATGCTTAAGATGAATGTCCAGGTGGTGGCGCGCAAATTACAAAAAGGTGAGATTCCGGGGTATAAGATCGGCAAAGACTGGCGGATTCCGGAGCAGTCGGTGTTCGACTGGCTGGAGCAGCGGTCGAAC
>CAZJLX010000066.1:0-9466 GCA_964546545.1 uncultured Ignavibacteriaceae bacterium
CGATTTATACGAATATGAAGATATATGACAATGATTTAGAAAAAAAGGCCTATATCGAAAAGCTGAAAATGATGAATACGGGAGAGGCCGGAAAAAGTCTTTTCGGACCCGGTGCCGAATCGGGCGAGGTTGATGTCGAAACAGTTCCACAACTAATGGATTCTCTTGGTATAATGGGGGCATTTGAGCAGAAGTTAAGCTCGCCGATCGATTCAATAAAACCGAAAAATAATGAATTGACGACTGAAATTCTTGAGACAACAGCCAAACCGGTTATCGCTTTATTTGATCTTGATAATCAAGATATTTCTCAGGGCGTGGCGGCTACTTTCGCCGATCGATTGCTATCCGAAATCATTAAAACGGATAAATTTACTATCGTTGATCGCAATAAAATGAATGAAATTCTGAGTGAACAGGGCATGAAGCTGACAGGTAATATTTCGGATGTTGCGGCCATCAGGGCCGGTCATTTATTGAATGCTCAAAAGGTGATTACAGGTAGTGTCAGCAAGGCCGGTCAGGTCTATTTTATTGCGGTCAAATTGATAAATGTCGAGACCGGGAAAACGGAGCAAGTCGTTTCATATAATGACAAAGATATCGAACTGGTCATGAATGCCGGAATGGAAACCATTGCCAAAAAGTTAACCGATCAGGGTACCCAAACGGCCAATAAAATGGCCTTTGTCAAAGAACCAACAGATCTCGAATTCATTGAAGCTGACATCAAAGTACCTTTTACGGCCGGATTTGAATCCAAGGTGCGGAGTATGCTGATTGACGATTACGGTAATCTCTGGATCGGAACCGATTTGGGGTTACTGCGTTTTACCGGACAGCGATGGAAAAGATATGGTTATTATGATCTGACCATGACCAAAGATATTTCAGTCTATGACTTTGCGTTGGAAAAAGTTCACGGCGATTCGGCAAGGGCCGAACGGTTGACGAATAATATTAAGGTCGTTAATCATCTCGAAACCGATAGTCTGAGCAAAGGGCAGACGATTAAGATTTTTGCCAATCCCAACGGCTCGAGAATAAATGATATTACTGAATTCAGCGGCCGTATAATTTTTGGCACGTCCAACGGTGTGACAACTTTTGAAGGATTCTGGTCACGCTATAATCTTCGTAATCTGGGAAATAGAAACAGTTTTCAGGTTGAGGTTCGTGGTCGGGATGTCTGGTATATCACCCGCGATAAAATCGAGATTAACGCCAGCGGCAGGAGCGAAATTACTTTAATGCACGTTAACTGGCTCGAACAGCTGGCTGATGATATGTATTATGAGTTTTTCGGATATACTCAGAATGTCGAAGGCT
Organism: uncultured Ignavibacteriaceae bacterium; assembly: GCA_964546545.1. GTDB lineage: Bacteria > Zixibacteria > MSB-5A5 > GN15 > PGXB01 > CAZJLX01. Next base: position 1,330 of record CAZJLX010000066.1, read on the forward strand.
GGGGCACGGTGGGAGGAAATATTACCTTTTTGACTTATGGGGATTTACAGTACACCGACGAATTCGGCAATGAAGGGGGATTCTTCTCCGCCTTTGATGTGGCCCTGACCTTATCCTATGGAACCGCGCTGACTTCGACTTTAAGCGGCGGTATATCAGCCAAAATTATTTATTCGAATCTGTCGGCAGAATATGGTGCCGGAAAGGAAAAAGGTGAAGGGACCTCGACCGCTTTGGCGCTTGATCTGGGCTTATTGTACAAGATCGACCCGCGTCTGACTCTGGGTTTGGCAATAACCAATCTGGGTCCCGATATTGCATACATTGATGTGGAACAGGCCGATCCTTTACCGCGTAATCTTGCCATTGGTATTGCCTGGAAGATGGTGGAATCGGAATACAACCGTGTCCTGCTCTCGGTTGAGGCCAATAAATCGCTGGCCGAGCGTGATAAGACGATTATTGAAGAGGGTAAGGAACTTTTGGCCAATCCTCAGAATAGAATAAAGGATCTGTTTTTTAATCCGTTTACGATGGGCGGGATTACCGATGGGTTGCGGGGCGTAATTATAAACGGTGGTCTTGAATACAGCTATGGTTCGTTTTTCCATGTGCGCGGCGGCTATATTCACGATGAAGAAGGGGCCATTAAAACGCCAACGCTTGGGTTTGGATTATCATATAGTCTGTTTCAGTTTGATTTTGCATATATTCCATCCAGTGAGAATTTGCCGCTGGCTAATACGATGAGATTTTCTTTATCGATGGGATGGTAGTGAAAACAGGATGTTGGAGAATATACAGTGAAATTTATAGCAGGAATATTATTTTTTACAGTGATGGTTTTATCGGTGTCAGCGACTTTTGCCGAAGACGGCAAAATACTGGTGCCGTTATCAAAGAATAGTACTTCGGTCGGAAACGACGCGGGCAAAGTCGTTTATCCCGGTTACCATTCCTTACCGTCGCAGCGTAATCTTTTGAATCTGGAACGGGATCTGCCCTGGACGCTGCCGAGAAAGTCAAGTACGGTCGCGGCCAAAGGTGTCGATACCCTTCGACTGCTTGGATTACGCTTTGATTTTAAGGGTGAGGAGTCGGTTGATGATCCACTGACAACCGGCAACGGCAAATTTGATTTCCGCAGTTTCGATGATTTCGTGGCGGATTATAAACATGAGGTCGATCCCTCACCGCACAATCGAAGTTATTTTGAGTCACACTTCCGGGCGCTGAGAAATTATTATTTCTTCGTTTCGGGCGGGACGCTTGAAATGGTCTGGGATGTGTATCCTCAGGCGGAAAACGAAGTTTATCATTTGAACCGCAGTATGTCATATTATGGCGCCGGAACCGCACCTCAATCGGGTGACTCGATCGGCAAATATCTGACACAATATTTTATCGATTGTTTTCAACTGGTCGATACGACCGATCCTTCGGTAATTTTCGGTAATTATGATTCTTATTTTATTTTTCATGCCGGTTCGGACAGACAAAATGACTTGGGATTTCCAGAAACGCCGGGCGATTTATACACCGGATATATTTTCTTTATTGATCCGGCCACCGGTTTGCCGGATCCGGGGCTGTTGGTTGACGGCGGTTTGACGCCAATCGTTGATGCGCTGATTATGCCGGAGATGGCCAGTCAGGACAACCGGGCGGTAGCCTTAAACGCCGTTATCGCCCATGAATTCGGTCATCAACTCGGTCTGGTGGATCTTTATCGGACCGATTATATGTCTACCCGGGTCGGCGATTTCGCCCTGATGGATAATAATGGTTTTGGCACTTCGATTGATTTCGGTTTTGAAGCGGGCGGTGCCTTCGGTACGATTCCGGTTTATCCGACAGCCTGGTCGCGGGCTTTTCTCGGTTTCGATTCGGTACATGTTTTTCAGGAAGGGACAGCGATCGAATTGGCAGCCGCGGAAATGACCACTCTGGGAACCAAAATCGCCCGGATACCGATCTCCGAGCGAGAATACTATCTGCTTGAAAATCGTCAGGTTGATATAGATGGATTGCCGACCTATATGCTGGCCGATTCGATAACCTCGGTTTTCCAGGGTCCGGTTAATCTTAGTAAGCAGTTTACCGGTGAGTATGATTTTCTCCTGCCCGGTTCGGGGATGCTTATCTGGCATGTCGACGAAGCGGTGGCGGCTCTGGATTATAATGGTATCAGGGGCAATAATTTTCTGGATAATCAACTCCAGAATGATCCGAGACGGCCGTTTATGGAACTGATGGAGGCCGACGGTCAGGTGAATTTCGGCGGCGATTACTATTCCGGATTCGGGACTCAGGAAGATATGTACTACGCCGACAATAACAGCTCTTTTACTCCTAATAGCAATCCCTCGTCATTCGGTTACGGTAATGTGAACACGCATATTTATGTCACCGATATTTCGGCGTCAGACAAAACGATGACTTTTAATCTGGAAAATGATTTTTATTCCGACGGATTTCCCGGTCGGGCCGGTCTTCCGGTTTACTCCCTGTCGCCGATTGCGGCCGATATCGATGATGACGATACGACCGAGATTATCGTGCCCTCGGGGAATAATCTTCTGGTCATAAACGCCGAAGATGGTTCCGACTATACACCGACTTATACGGCAGGTCAGGTCGTTTATGATACCGCCTATAGCAGTTACAGCAGTATCGACAGCAGCCTGACAAGAAGATATGCGCTGCCCCTGTTTGCACGAACACCGGGGAATATCTCGGCCGGACCGATTTTCGGAACATTTTATCATAACAGTGATTCCACGCGATATATTGCGGTGGCGGTTGATTCGATGGTATACTTTTACACTATTTATGATAATGATTTTGACGGCCTGGGCGACACGATTGGGACGATCAGCCTGCCGCCTTATGTAATCTGGCTTTCAGGCGGTGACGATTTAAATGCAATGGTCTGGGATTATAAAAGCAATCCGATTTTTATACAATTGTTTGATATAAGTTATGACGGCGTCAGTTTAAGCGCGGCGGCGGTTTCACCACACGTGGAGGAAAGACAACCGTACGGCTTGGTGCGGCTCGAAAACGGTTATCTTCTTTTGGCCGGTGATGCCCCCGATGATATCGACCCATTTATAGAATTGTACTATATAACCGATGTCACTCATGACTCCGCCGCCGGATTAGATGGATTTTATCAATATGGGCCGGTTGCGACCGATCTGGATCGTGACGGCCAGGTCGAAGTTATCGTAATGACGCCGGAGGGTGAAGTAAAGGTGGTCAGTCTGGATACAACCCAGCTATCATTTTCTGTCTATAAAACAAATTCGCTTGATGACGATATTATTGCCAATCCGATTGTCGCTGATCTGGACAATGACGGCTTCCCCGAGATTATAGTCGGCGGCAAAGGCCGGGTGCATGCCCTTGATAAAAATCTGGTGACAGTGTCCGGTTTTCCGATGACCATTGACCGGAAATTCGATACCTGCAAAGTTATTGCCCCGCCGGTAGTGGGCGATATAAATTATGATCATATAAAAGATATTATTGTAATAAATTCGATGGGCTTATGCTATGCCTTGAGCAGCAGTTATACGTACAACGAACAGCTGCTTTATGGCTTTCCGGTGACGGCCGGTTTCGCTCTGGATGATATGGGCGGGGAGGCCGCCTCGCCGGTGATATTTAAAAAATCCAACGGCGGCGGTTTCGGTCTGCTGGGCAGCGACGGCTGGTTCTATTCGTTTGATGTCGGCTATGATTCAACTTCGATGGACTGGCCTATGAACGGCGGCTCGGCTAATGCCACCAATTATCTTCCGGAAAGTAAACTTGGCACGGCAAAAATCAACGCGACTCGTTTGCCTGAGGATCAGTTCTATTGTTATCCCAACCCGACCCGCGACGGTAGTACGACTATCAGGTACTATCTCGGGGCCGACGCCGATGTGACTCTGACCTTTTATGATATGTCGGGTCAGCGGGTGAGCGAGCCGATTTCTTTCCGGGCCGGAGGCGGCCTGACTGATGAATACGATTGGGATGGTTCGTTACTTACGACCGGCGTTTACCGGTGTGTTATCGAAGCTGAATTCAGCGATGGCGAAAAACAATCGACCTTTACAGATATTGCAGTTATTAAATAGGAAAATGGGAAAGGAAAATAATATGAAAAGAATCTGTCTAATATCAGTTTGCTGTTTGATAATGATGCCGTTCGCTGTATCAGGTCTGGAGCTTGACCGCTCGCTGTTATTGAACGAAATCCAGAATCTCAAGTTTACTCCGACCCATTATCGGACTGCCCAGGAAGATGATCAGACCCCGGTCGGTGATTTTGATCTTGGTTTCGGCGTGGATGAAAGTATTTATGAGTACGATTATAAATCGCCCAAACGGGCGTTTGTATATTCTTTGATGATACCCGGCTGGGGACAAAAATACGCCGGATCGCACGTTCTGAAATCTCTGTTTTTTATCGGTGTCGAAGCCGGTTTATGGATGGGATATTTCGGACAGCAGAATAATGGCGATAAAAAAACCACCGAGTATGAAAACTGGGCTGATCTGCACTGGATTGAGGGGGATAAAGAAACCGCAACCGCAACCGACAGCAGTTATGTCGGATGGCTCCTGGATAATTTTGGCGAAGCGGATGACGAAAACATCGAATCAGACTCGATCACGCATCACCTGCCGGATAGACGAGACCAGCAGTACTATGAAATGATCGGCAAGTACGATCAGTTCCGGGCCGGTTGGGATGATTATTGGAACAACCCGTTTAAATATGATTCGCTGAATTTTTATACCTCGCCGAATCGGGAATCTTATTTGAATATGCGCAAAGATGCCAACGATTTTTATGACACGGCCAACCGTTTTCTGATCTTTACCGTGCTGAATCACCTGGTGTCGGCCTTTGATGCCGCGCTGGCCGCGAGGCGGAACAATCGGGGGCAGACCGCCGATGCCTGGTTATCTTTAAAAACGGAAATGAAAAGATATTCGGCGACCGAATCAATTCCGTATGTTAAATTGACGTACAGGTTTTAAGTATGGAGAAAAAATATTCGGCAAACATAATAATATATATATGCCTGGCTCTTTTTACAGCTGTCTGCTCCAATGCGGCGGCGGAAATAAAACTACCGGTTTCTCCGCTTCATGTACCGGTTGATGCGACACCTTCGATGGAAATTAATGATAACTCGGCCGATTCTTATTCGGCAGGACTTGAACCGGTTAAAACCGGCAAACCATTGTCAAAATCAAAGGCAGTTTTATTGACCATGCTGGCGCCGGGTGCGGGACATTTTTATATCGGTGAGAAGGGGCGCGGTGAGGTTTTTCTGGGAGCCGAAATCGCCACCTGGTTTGGCTTTTTTGCGTTTCGGACTTACGGCAATTGGCGGGAAGATGATTATATCCGTTTTGCCAAGGAACATGCCGGAATTGATCCTGATGGTAAGGATGATGAGTTTTACGGCCAGTTGACCTTTTATGATTCCAGAGAGGAGTATAATACGGCCGGTCGGATTTATAATCCGGGCGATCCTTATTTTCCTAATACTCAGTCATACTATTGGCAGTGGGATAGTCAGACCTCACGAGAAAATTATCGCGACATACGCAACAGCAGTCAGGCGGCTTTCCGTAATGCCAATTTTATGATCGGCGTGGCGATTGCTAACCGGGTTCTTGCCGCTATTGATATATTTCGATTGGCCAGAAATTGGGGTAAGCAGAATAAAAACTCTATTTCGGATGTCGATTTGAGTCTTGATTCCGGTTTTATCAGTAATAATCCTTCACTGTCGATCACATTTACCCGCCGCTTCTGATGATACGTAATTATCCATTTCCGCTTTTTTCGCTTCTGTTTCTATCAATTATATTTATATCCGGGTGCGGTAAAAAAGACACAGCTCTCAGGGAAGAACGCCGGCAGATTCCGCAGGGATTGATTCTTGAAAAAATAATCTCCGGCGAAATTTTGGGGAAAAGACTGTCACGACCGTTTGGTGTTGCGGCCGATGCTTTTAACAATATATATCTGGTCGATGCCGGTAATCATCGTCTGATAAAATTCAATCATGAATTCGAGCCGATAGGTGAGGCGGGCGGTTTTGGAAGTGGTGACGGTTTTTTGAACAATCCGAGCTATATCGCGGTGGGAAATGATCTGGATCTGTATGTTTCCGATGTCAATAACCAAAGAATAGCCTGTTTTAATACGCGCATGAATTTTGTCGAAAATATCGAATATTTTGATTCGGAGGATCCGTTAAAGTTCGGTCGCCCGGCTGGTGTCGCGACTACTTCTTTCGGTGAACTTTTTGTCGTTGATGAAGAAAATTCAAAAATAGCGATTTTCGAAAATTACAGTAGTTTTAATCATTTTGTCGGCGATTCTGTCGAGGCATATTTTAGCCCGCTACTGACCCCGTCGGCGATTGCAGTTGACGGTCAGGGTAATATATATGTGACCGATCCGGGAAATTCAAACATTGCTTTTTTTGATGACTATGAAGATTATTTGGGCGAGTTCGGCAATGTTGAATTGAAAAATCCATCAGGAATCGATATTGATGCGGTGGGTAACATCTGGGTTGTGGATTCCGATTTACCGGCCATTATCTGTATTGGCGCCAGTGGCCGAGTTTTATTGAATAGAGGGACATCGGGAGATGATACCGATTTTGGTTTTAATCAGCCTTTTGATTTGGCGGTTTTGGATTCGGGTTATCTGGCGGTTTCCGATAGCGGCAATGATCGTTTGTTGGTTTATAAGATTGTATATTCTGAATAGGTCAAGTCTATCGATCTATAAATTAAAACAGAATATAATATGTCGTCATCTCTGAAAGCGCGTGTCAATAGTTATTTTAAATAGACCCTGTTTTGGGCATATTAAGCCTAAGTCATCTCTACGCCGTCTGGGCGGCATGATTTTGTTCGGGATGTATGTCGCAATCATTGCTCGAGTCTCTTCGGACTCATGACGTTTACGCGCTTATACTTCCCTTGACGTAACATGCTTTAATGCAGGATCTTTATACAATTCCATTTTCTTTAATATCCAATATGTAGCCTCGGCCAGATGTCGGGCCACAGCTCCTATTGCCTTGGAATGGCCCTTGCGCTGACGGATGCGTGTATACAATCTGGCGACGTGCCGCTCGCTCCACAGCTTTCGATTAATACTAATAGTGTTAGCCGCTTCACAATAGGCCCATTTCAAATAACGATTAACATCCGGGCGTAAGCTACCGTAGCGAACTTTTCCACCGGAGGCATGAACGCGGGGAGTTGTTCCGGAATATGAAGCCAGGCTCTGAGGGGAGCAGAAGCGATTTATATCGCCAACCTCCGACCAGATTACAATCCCGAATACAAAACCGATCCCCGGCATGCTTCGCAGAAGTTTTATCTGTGGCATTTCATCGAACACCTCTTTCATAATCTCATCTAACTTTTTGATATCTTTAACCAGACTATCGATCTGTTTTAACTGAAGGTGAGCGACATATCCGGTATGATCAGGTAATTGGCCGAGGCGGTCGTTAAGCAGATCTCGGCTTTTCGGACCAAAGATATCGCTGACACCTGTGATCCCCAAGGCATATTTGTCGAGCGTGGAATGGATACGGTTTTTCAAACAGGTCCGCTGATTAACCAGATACATCCGCGTCCGGGGAAGATCACGTTTGTCACGAATCTCTCCCGGTGGTATCCAGACGTCAGGGAGACTTCCCACCCGTTGGAGATGATTCAAACCTCGCGCATCCAGACGATCCGTCTTGTTATAAGAACCCATCAGTAACTTGGCTTTTCGGGCATGAACCAAACGCGGATGCATTCCCGCCGCCTCAATCTCATCCACTATCCAATACCAGTTACCGATCGTTTCAACCGCCACAGGCGACCCGGGTGTGAATCGCCTTAAAAATTCGATTATTTCTCCTCGCTTATGCTCGATCCGAGTTTCCTTGAGAAAACTGCCTTTCTCATCCATAACCGAACAAAGTGTGTAGCGTTTGTGACTGTCAAAGGCTATATTCTCCATAAGCGTGCCTCCTTTGTTTTAAGTTTTTCCTCAGTAGGAATATAATCCTACTTTCGGAGGCGCGCTTTCATAATATCATTGCGA
>CAZJLX010000067.1:0-9452 GCA_964546545.1 uncultured Ignavibacteriaceae bacterium
AAACGGATCAATATTAATGCCATCGGGCCGGTGTGGGACGGCAACGAAGTCTGGCTGATCACTGCCGGAGGTGCTTTGTTCGCGGCCTTTCCGCCGGTATATGCAACCGTTTTCAGCGGTTTCTATTTGGCCCTGATGCTGCTTTTGGCCGCCCTTATCTCCAGAGCGGTATCAATTGAGTTTCGGGGAAAAGTGGATTCCCTCCGGTGGCGCAAAATATGGGATTATGCCTTCGGTATCGGCAGTCTTCTACCGGCGATTCTCTTTGGCGTGGCGGTGGGAAATATTTTGCGAGGTGTGCCGATTAATGCGGAAGGGATGTTCACCGGCACTTTTTTAGGACTGCTTAATCCATATGCCATCCTGATTGGAATTTTAAGTCTGGTATTGTTCACTATGCACGGTGCTCTTTATATGGCTATTAAATCATCTGGTAAACAGCAAAATCGAATGGCCGGGATATCATCGAAGCTGTGGATACTGCTGGTGATTGTATATATTTTAGCGACCTTATATACACTTTTTAGTGCCGCCTACCTGTTTGATGGAGTTCTCGGCAATCCGTTATCATGGCTATTTTTCCTGCCGTTGCTGGCGGCATTAATTTTTATACCGGTTGCAATCAAGGGCAAATATTTTTTCAGGGCCTTTCTGGCATCATCTTTAAGTATTTTGTGTCTGATAGGTCTCCCGGCTGTCAGTATGTTTCCGCGCCTGGTACCTTCTCTCACCGACCTGAGTTACAGCCTTACGATTTACAACTCCAGTTCCACCTCGCTGACATTAAAAGTAATGCTCATCATCGCTCTGATTGGAATGCCGTTTGTCATAGGATACAATTGGTACATTTATAAGAAATTCGGAGGGAAGACGGTTATTACCGAGGATAGCTATTGAAAGCAATTATTTAATTTTCGGATTCGAATGTCCTCGAGCTTTGTGGGATAGTAATTAAGGCATCGATGAAAAAGGATCATAAAGAGACGATAAATGCGAAAACTGATTAGCGCGCGTCTGACGGGTAATATCCTTATTGTTTCCCTTATCCCTCTCTGTATCTTCATTTTACTTATATTGCTTCATCTGCTGCCGTCCGATTCGGTCTGGGGAGGGCGGGTAGGGACATCGTCAACTCGTTAAATTTTTCTTGAGATATTGGCACTGGTTGTAATAACATTTTTCATATTTATAATAACAGCGAGACAACGCTACCTTAAAATGCAAAAACCAAGCCGGTTAATCAACGCCGGTGTCTGTCTCATATTTGCTTACTTTATTCTGAACTGTATCGGAAATATTGCTTCGGCTGTTTCTGTCGAAAACCTGATCTTTGCACCATTAACAGTGATTCAGGCATTTCTCACTTTTCGACTGGCGATCGAGCGGATTCCCGACCAAAACCGCAAACCTGAAATTAAAACCGACGCGCCCTGAACAGATTATATCTTACTCTTTGATTTCCGTCGTTTGTTTAATGTCTCGACGGTGGATGAATTCCCGATAAAAGCCTTGTTCTGTTTGGAAACTCATTAAATCAGTGGCCGTATACTAAAATATTAGGAAGGGAGGACTTTATGATGTCACGTTTGTTACCGGTTGTTATATGTTTGTCAATAATCTTATCGGAAGGCTGTAATAAAATGAACGATAAACAGAATTTTAATGCGGAAAAAGCCGAAATCAGTAAAGTTATTCATAATAATATTGGATGGGCGGCCACCAAAGACAAAGAATTGTCATTCAGTTGCTTTGCCGACGATCCCGAACTGTTCTGGTTTTCTCCCAGAGATGATGGCACCATTCATGGTTTCAAGGCTTTTGTCGAACTGACTGAGGGCTTCTTTATGAAAGAGGATTTCAGGGCTATCGGCTATGAGATTCGGGATCTTCAAATAAACCTTTCCCGATCAGGCGATGTGGCCTGGTTTCACGCGCGCCTCGACGATTACAACGAGTGGAAGGGTCAACCGGCCAACTGGGAAGATGTTCGCTGGACAGGCGTTCTGGAAAAACGAAATAGCCGCTGGGTGATCGTGCAGATGCACTTCTCTCGGGCTTCCGACAAAAGCGGTTGAAATTTTTGCTGCCGCTATAAAGGGTGATACATCCAGACATTCGGTTCGATATATCTGCCAATATTTTTTTCGACATTTATTTCGACCGGAACCAAAGCCCCTGGGACAATATATTTTCCACTCTCCGGAAAATGCAAACCGGTCCAGCTTTCCCACTCGGCTATGGAGCCGCATATATTCATCGCTTTCGGGCAGGGCTTGATAATCTCGGCGCCAAGTTTTTTGTGCACTCTCAGCCAGGGATCATACGGCAGATTGTTTTTATTTATCCATGTGATATAGTCGCTTATATCGGTCAGCGGGTAATCGCTTTTGCGGCTGGGTCGCACCGGCGCAATTAGCGCTGTCAGGTTATGTTTGCGCCCGATTTCTTTCATCGCTTCAACCGCTTTAAAACTCAGACCCTGCCCGCGATAATCTTTAAAAACGACTATCTGCAACGCACAGAGGCAGGTGGCCTCTTTTTTAGAATTGTAATCTTCAATGCCTTTTGTAAGCGCCCAATCCCAACCCTCATCAGGCAAATTATCGGGCGAATTTTTCCAGGATAGCGGAATAGTGTTACCAACCGCCAATATATTTTTTTGATCTTCGGTCGTAATTACATACTGGTACTCCGGAAGTTTTTCGTAACAATCATCCAAATATTCAGCGACCGGGTCGTGAAGCATAAATTCGGGCCATTCTCCGCCAATCATCCGGTCGGCCCTTTTTAATAAATCTCGATTATCAAGGCCACTGATTATTTTCAATGTCGTCAAATCTCTGCCCATAATATTTTTTTCATTTTAAAACAATTTCTTCCATATGGCAATCATTTCAAAAATTTAAAAATGCAGATGAATATTTACCAAAAAATGTAGTATATAATATGAAGATTGGAGGCAAGCTATGGACTTTTTTGGCATTTTAATAGCGCTCTGCGTTTTATGTGGTATTTGGAACATTGTTATTTCTCTTATTATCTATAACTCATTGAAAAATCGCGGCCTGCCGGTCTCTTTTTTATGGTTGCGGCTTATGATTCCGGGGTATGTTTTTCAGTACAGGGAAGTGATAAAAGCCGAGACCGGACAGACGGGGGTACTGTTTTATCACTGGATTATTTCAATTAATCTTTCACTGCTTTTTGTTATTCTTATTATTATTGGCAATATTTAACAATTAAAAGGCGGAGTCGTTTATAAACTCCGCCTTTATATCTGCCTGAATATAATCGGTCTTATATTTCAAATTGACTTTATTATACAACGGCTCCCGGACATAACATTCGCAGATTTTGTAAATTATCCTGTAGGCCGAGGGTCGAAACATAATCGAAATCAACGGCCGATTCTTTGTCATCCCGAATATTGTTCCGCTCATCCAGACTGATCGCATAAGCGAGATGAATCGTCGTTAAGGTATTGATCATCGGCTGTTTTATCTGGCTCGGGCGGTAATGATAAGCGACCGCCTCCAGAATGGAGTCGGGCAGTCCCCAGAGTGACAATAAGTACGCCCCAATTTCGGCATCATCGACATCCATAATCTCTTTTTGCGCCTTATTCAAGCCAATCTTTTTCTCTTTTGATAAAACTACCGAGGCTCTCAACTCATCCTGGAAATAACCAATCATCATCAGTTTGCCGATATCATGCAGCATCCCGGCCATTAATATATTTTCCGGGCCGATACCGTTCAGCGCCAAAACCTGGGCGATCAAACGGGCGCGGGCCGATATATTCATACTGTTACTGTAAATAGCCTCAATTGAAAAACCGGGAATTTTGGGATCCTTAAACTGTCCGAAAACTCCGGCCGCAAAAACGATGCTCTTAACCGTATCCAGCCCCAGTAAATTTATGGCGTGAAATACCGAATCAACGGGCTTGCTTAGACTAAAATAGGCCGAGTTGACGAGTTGCAGCAGTTTTGTCGTCGTGCTGATATCTTTATTGATCAGTTCCGTAATATCCTGAATTGAGGCATGTTCCGAACAGAGCTCTTTGCTGATTTTTTTATACAGGTCGGGGGAAGTTGGCAACGATTTGATAGATGACACTCTTTCCCGGATTTTCTTATTGGACAAGATACCATGCAATTGGATCGAATTACTCAACAAAGTTTCGAGATCTACCGCTTTGATGGTTGGAGGAACAACGCGGTGAATATAATCGGCCGATTTGGCTATCAATTGCTTGTTACTCGGATCGGCAATCAGAATTCTGACCGCACCCGGAAAAAGTTCGCTGACCTTTTTTAACTGTTCTACCTCATCGCCGGACGGCAAATTACCGTTACAGACCACAACATCAATCGATGAGACCTCGAATTCGGCCGGAAATGTCATCGTATCTTGAGCCGATTCCACGAGCCTGACTTTGCTTATCTCCGATTGAAGGCGGCTAAAATCTCCGTCTGTACTATCATTAAATCCAAGAAATAAAACAGAATTTTCCTGCATGACACTCCCTTAATATCGATTTGTTATTCTTAGGTAGGCTTCCAATAACTTACAAGTCCATTTGTCCCTGTCATTCAGCAATGCAACAAAATATTCAACCCATTGCTATTTATATCGGTCTTTTTGGCCAAAATTTATCTTCCAGGATGATAATATTTATAATTAAGTGGAAACGGCCGTACCGCCGCGGATTATTGCCGGATTGTTTGCGGAATGTGCCCGATTCAGCGTTTTCACGGGCGAATCATGCTTTAAATCTGCAATAATTTATCAATCATAGCCGAGATGTGTTCGAAGCCAGTCTATGCGATCCGCCGGGCCTGTTAGCTGATTGCTCCAGTCCGGATCCGGCTTTCGGAAATAAATATCATACCGGAGAGTGACCACATTTTCTATAGAATCGAATTCCGATTCGGCACCGTACATTTTTTTAAAAAAGATCGGGTAATTATAATTATCGGACAATTCAATCATCTCATTTTTACTTAAGGAATGCATGATCGCCCCGACCAGTGCCGCCTGATGCAAAAATATTCGCCAGGTGACCTCTGCGCGACACATTTCAGCCAGAACCGAATCATGATATAAAGTCTTATAACTCTCCTGCCATTTCCGCAGGATTTTATGTTCGGGCCGTACGACCAGAAGCCCGGCGTTAAAATAGGCTCGTATTGTCCGCTTGTCAGCCGGAGTGACCATCGAAAAGAGCGAGTCAGGATTTAATGCGAGTTTTTCATAAACCCGGCCCCAGAATTTGCCCGGCGGCTCTCCATAAAGCGAACCGGAACGGTTGTGCATCACCGGCCGATAGGCCAAACCAATTTTATCCTCCAGTTTAAAATCAACCGGCTCCTGAAGGACAATCGTATCCTCATCCATCCAGACCAATATTGTCGCTTTATCCTCGGCTTCTTTTTCCGCCAGGCCGGCAGCAAAAACCTTTCCGGAATAATAGAAGTATTCGGCATCATCAGGTATAGTAGATGTTTTTATCCCGACCTTAAATTTGGCAAGTTCATTCATTATCCGTTCGTCGGTCTGATAACCTTCCGGTATATATGCCCAAATCACCGCCTCTTTGTATTGCCCCCCGAAAGCACGGACTGATTCGGCCAGAGAGACAATATGCCGCAATTGTTCATCCGTTTCAGCATATGCGGCAAAAATTATATCAGATTTTTCATTCACCTTTTTTACCTCATTCGGCCTGTTTTGATCATTACAGGCCAATGCGAAAGTTATCGTAATAAGCAGGAAAATTAAAATCAAATCATTCCTTATTTTCATATTTCCCCGTCTTCCTTTTTTTATAATATAGATACCTTGCCAAGCAATTAATTGTTGCCGGCATTACTAATATATTTCATCCGAACGGTTGAAATTATCCATTAAAATAATTTTACAGAGGTAATCGACAATTCTCATAATCCGTTGTATTTCAACGGAAAATTTGCAAAAATGCGACCTTTGTGAAAAATATCACTTGACATTTTTATTAATATTATCATTTTACTATAGTTTAAAACAGTATTGACGAAATGAACTGGATATGAAGCTATCTACCAGGGCTCGATACGGATTGCGAATGATGGTCGAGATGGCCCGCGAATTAAAAAAAGACCGTCTTGTGCAAATTAGTAAGGTGGCCAAAATCACCGGAATATCCGAAAATTATCTAGCCCAGTTGGCGATTCCGATGAAAAGCGAGGGGCTTTTGGTTGGCGTATCCGGCAAAAAGGGCGGCTACTTTCTCTCCAAAAAAGCACAGGATATAAAACTGTCTGAGATTATAGGCGCTTTTATAGGATCAATCAAATTAACCGAATGTGTCGCTCATCCTGAAATTTGTCTTAACAGCAGCTTTTGTTCATCCCGACTGATCTGGGTTATATTAAGCTGCGGTATGGCCGAAATTCTTGAGAAGTACACCCTGGCTGATTTGGTAGAAGATAACCGTAAAAAGCAATTAATAGATGATTATTCCCATATGGAGCTATTGTTTGCGGATAAAGTTATGTCAAAAAATGGTGACGATAACGACGGATGCCCCGATCGAGGCAGACCTTATGCGGAGGAAACCTGATCTTGCCCGGTATAAATCAGGTAACAAAATGGAAACAAACTTGTTAAACAATAAAAAGCAGGATTGACTGGTATGTATTTGACTTATTTTGCCTATCTGGCGTTTTTTATCTTCGGGGTCGCGATGATTTATCGAGCGGTCCGCATTGCAGCGACGCCGGTCCATCTTAGATGGGAGCTTTATCCTGTCCCGCATGAGGCGGGCGGTAAAGCCAAATATGGCGGTTCTTATCTGGAGGAACTGAACTGGTGGCAGAACAAAACCTCCGGGTCAAAAATCGGCGAGTTGACGGTGATGATACCCGAAATAGTATTTCTTAAAGGTGTCTGGGAATCGAATCGCGGCTTATGGTTCTGGTCCTGGGGGTTTCATATGGGCCTCTATCTCGGAATCGTCGCCTTTGTTGCTGTAATATTCGGTTTGATTGTCGGCGTCGAATCATCGCTTGGCCAAATCGTCGGGACGCTCACTTCTTTTGCGGTTATCATAGGATATATTCTTGGCGCTCTCGGAACGCTGGGTATGTTGATAAAACGTTTCACCGATAATAAACTAAAACCGTTTACTTCGATCGGGGCGATTTTTAATCTGCTCTTTATTCTGGCCATCTTTGTGACCGGGCTGGGAGCCGTATATTTATTTGGTGGGGACGGTTATGTCGGACAGCTACAGGGTTTCTGTACTACTTTGATCGGTTCGACTGCCGCCATGTTACCGACGGGAATTATGGTCTGGCACCTTGCTGTGGTTTTGCTCTTTTTGTTATATATGCCGTTTACACATATGGCGCACATGGTCCTGAAATATTTTACGTACCATGATATCAGGTGGAACGACAAGCCTAATCTCAGAGGTTCCAAAATGGAAAAAAAGATTGGCGAAGTCCTGCAATATAAACCAACCTGGGCCGCCAAACATATCAATGCTGATGGCAAAAAAAATTGGGTTGATATTGCAACTGAGGAGATAGATAAAAAAGATGAAAAAGCTTAAGGTTGAAGATATAAGCAAAGGTTCCGGGCAGCTGGCACATGTCGATCCAAAGGATATGATTCCGTTGCCGCCTCCTTACGACAAGGATGAGCCGAAGTGGAAGGAGATTAAGCCGGAAATCAAAGAAAGAGTCGAAGCGACTCTCGATGATACCATTGCCGTCGGATTCCCGAAACCGAAAACCGCCGAAGAAGAAGAAAAGCTGGTGGAGCTGTTTCTCTCCGGTCTCAGGAAGCTGTTTGAGAAAGAAAATAACTGGACCTTCCTGCAGCAACTGATGCTTTCGCTGGAACATTGCGCCAAATGTCAGACCTGTAACGATGCCTGTCCGATTTACGAAGCAAGTGGGAAAAATGATCTCTATCGTCCGACCTATCGATCCGAAATCTGGCGCCGGATTATAAAAAAATATCTCAGGCCGGGCGGAAAATTTTTCGGACGGTTTACCGACGGTGATATCGATCTCAACTGGAAAACGGTGTCGCGTCTGCTGGAACTTTCTTATCGCTGTACACTCTGTCGTCGCTGCGCCCAGACCTGCCCGATTGGTGTCGATAACGGCCTGATTACCCATGAACTGCGCAAAGTCTTCAGTCAGGAGATGGGGATTGCCCCGAAAGAGATCCATGAGAAAGGCTCGGTTTTACAGCTTCAGGTCGGTTCCTCGACCGGTATGAATGATCTGGTGGTGAAAGATAATATCGAGTTTATCGATGAGGAAATGTCGGAAAAAACCGGTATGACAATCAAGACGCCCTGGGATATAGAGGGTGCCGATGTTCTTCTGATTCACAACGCGGGTGAAATTATCGCCTGGCCGGAAAATCCGGGCGCCTTTGCGGTTATTTTCGAGGCGGCCGGATTGAGCTGGACACTGTCGAGCGAAATCGCCGCTTATGACGCTATCAATTACGGTCTCTGGTACGATGATGCACAGCTGGCCAAGGTGGCGGTCAAACATGCCGCGGCGGCCAAAAAGCTGGGTGTCAAAAAAATCGTAATCGGCGAATGCGGTCATGCTCATAAAGCCCTGACCGTTATTGCCGACCGGGTGCTGACTGGCGATCTTAATATCCCCCGCGAAAGCGCCATGACCATTCTGGAGGATATCGTTTTCAGCGGCAAGATTAAATTCGATCCGTCCAAAAACGATTTCCCGGTAACGCTTCATGATCCGTGCAACATGGTCCGCCTGATGGGTATTGTCGAACCGCAGCGCCGGATTTTGCGCTATCTGGCACCGCAGTTTCGCGAAATGACACCGCACGGCGTGCACAATTACTGCTGCGGCGGTGGCTCCGGTTTTGCGATCATGTCGCCGTACAATTTCCAGGACTGGCGGCTGTCGATTTCGGGCCGCAAGAAACTGAAGCAGGTTCTGGACGCTTTCTCCGATCAACCCGGGCCGGAGGTGAAAAAATATCTCTGCGCGCCCTGCTCCAACTGCAAGGGTCAGATTCGCGACCTCTTCCAGTACTACAATGTCTGGGATCGGTCGGGGATTATTTACGGCGGGCTGGTTGAATTGATCGTCAATGCGATGGTCGATGTCAAAGAGCCGTTTATCGAGTGGGAAGGCGCGATGTAGCCTTCTGACTTTCAGATATATATTTAACCGTCGGTTTCAATACCGACGGTTTTTTTATAGTACATTTTTACTAATGGGTCAATCCCTGCGATTGAGTTACATCACTTTTTAGCCTGAGACCGGGCTGATACGCCGCTCCGGAGGGCGGATCCGAAAGCTGCCAGTTATCCATATCGGACGGATCGCCGCCGCTGTATGTCAGGCGCCAGTAATATTCGAGTGCATAATAACCGTCAAATTCGGGCGTCCAGTAATCAATAAAACCAT
>CAZJLX010000068.1:0-9426 GCA_964546545.1 uncultured Ignavibacteriaceae bacterium
AGATAGGAGCTTTTCATCTCGTCTTCGAGGTTGATGGGGATAATATTTTCAGATTGAAGAGGCATATTCAAACCTTCTAATTAGTAGTTATAAATAGTTATTTACTTTTAAGATACATATTTTTTAAACAATTAGCAATTTTTTGGTGAATATTTTTTCACATTTTTGCCAATGTAACAATAAACGGTACAGCACGTTACGAGACGTATATTATCGATTTTGCATTGATCGTTTAATGGCCGCCACCAGAGGCGGGATAACGATAAACTGCAGAAGTAAACCGGGCCATCCGGTAAGAATAACACCTCCCGCAAAAAATTCAATCGGACCGTACGGAAGAGCAATAAACCGCCCCATAACAATCAAGCCGACCGCGAACATAATTCGCCCCAGGATCATCGACAATATTAAAGAGAGATACAGGTTCAGTTTTAACGACCGATAGGTTATTCCCGCAATAAGACCGTACATTGACAGCTCCAGTGTCATGAGCGGTACGGCGTACGACGGCGGCATGGCAGTTGTCAGATGTGAAAGAAAAGGCGCCATCAGTCCGACCATCAAACCGGCGAGCGGTCCGACAATAAAACCACACATAAGAACCGGCAGATGCATGGGAAGGAATATCCGTCCAGCCATTCCGAATTGATGAAAAACAATTGGAAAGAGCAGGGCCAGCGCCAGAAAAAGCGCAGTATAAGCAATATTTCTGGGGGACAAGTGAAGTTATCCTTTGATAGCGGTCGCGAGATAGAGTCCGGGATGGTCGGTTATTTTGACATCGGTGAAATGCCCCAGCTTAAAAAACTCACTCATTAATTCCGCGGTTGGCAATTGATCGTCAGAAACCGGCCCGCCGCTTTTATGATGATAGTCAGCCAGTTCTTCACTGCCCATCAGATGTATGATATGAAAGCGACCGTTTTTCTTCAGTACCCGCGAGACTTCGTCCATTACCTTATTCGGGTGCGCAAAATGGGCAAAAGCGGCAAAAGAGATTGCGGTGTCAAAATACTCGGATCTCAGCGGCAGATATTCAACATCGGCATCCACTTCATAGACATTATTAAAGGGGAAATTTTTTCGCGCCCGGCGAATCATGTCGGCACAAAAATCGACTCCGACCACCATCCCTTCTCCGCCGACTTTCCGTCTTAGAAAATCAAAGAGAATCCCGGTACCGCATCCGAGATCAACTATTCTTTCGCCCTTTTGAATATCAAAAGAATCGATCAGGAATGAAATAATTTCAAGATCCTCAGCGGTGAACATTTTATCCCATTCGTCGACATAGGACTGGAAATATTTTCTTCTATCCTCATCCATAGATTCAGAAATTAATAAACCATACCGATTTGTCAAGAGCTTATTTATCCGAATTAAACGCCCAATTTCTCTTTCGCCATCCGATAATAATACGGATCGATTTCAAAACCGATGAAGTCTACATTAAGATTATTACAGGCGATTCCACTGTTTCCCAACCCCATAAACGGATCGAGGACTTCTAATCCCCGTTTTTTGCCATGCAGTAAAATGCAATTTTCGGCAAGTTGCGGAGGAAAAGAAGCCGGATGGGGACGATCCTTATCGCGGTTCTGAATCGTCTTATATGGAATAAACCAGCAGTTGCCGCGACAGCGTAATTTAGAATGTCCATTTTTCCAACGTTTGATGTTGCTTTCATCTTTATATGGCACACCGAGCGCAAGACGATTTAATTTTATGTCACCCTTTTTTGTCAAATGAAAAATATATTCGTGAGCATCATTTAAAAAACGAGGGCTGTTGATCGGTTTGTAGTGACCGACATTGATATCCTGTTTTTCCCCGTAACTTTTGGCGTCGATATATATCGACTTTACCCAGTGAATCACATTTTGCAGTCTAAATTCGGTCGTCAATATTTCGAGAACTTCAAACGGTACCATCGGATCGGACGGCTTCGAGCCGATATTCAAAAATAAAGAACCATTATCTTTCAGTACTCGTTTGACCGATTGCCCCCAGGCTGTAATCCATTTCAGATATTTATCGCGAGGAATTTTATCATTATAAGATTTATAATTAACCCCGATATTATATGGCGGCGAGGTTATAACAATATCGATTGATTTTGCTTTAAGACGTTTTTTCATCCCGGCGATACAGTCTTCGTTATAGAGAATAGTTTTTCCGCCATTTGTTTTTTGCATAGGCTTAATATCAGAAAGTAAATTGGCGTGGGCAAGAGGATTTAACCTCCCGAACATAAAATTGATTCCATATAACTCGGTTGCAATTAACAACTAGCGGCAAAAATGACTTGCCAATTTGGTCCCCGAATAGTATTGTTTAAACTTTATAATGAGTATGAGGAACGAAAAAGTATCTAAGCGGTATAAAAATCTAGGTAAACGGGAAGTCTTGTTAGAGAAGGAAGTTATTTTTATGAAAAATGCAAAACTAATTATATTCCTGACTGCAGTATTGGGATCGGCTCTACTTTTTGGCTGCGGCGGTGATGATGGCGGTGACAATATTGTTCTGGCCGAAGTTGGCGGTGAAAAAATCTACTCCGGGGATTTGAATGATATTTTCAAACGCAGTCGCCAGAATTATCTGACCTTTGAAGAGGAGTTAGATGCGCGACGCGATATTCTTGACAGTCTGGTGGTCCAGCGGCTTCTGATACAGGAGGCATATAAGAAAAAGATAGATGAATCAGAGGAAATCAAGAGAATCGTTCTGGCCAATCAGGATAAATTCCTTCTCGATGCCCTGTATCAAAAGAAGATTATTAACCCGGTCGAAGTAACCGATGATGACCTGATGGATTATTACGCCAAACTGGAAAATAAAATACAGGCCTCACACATTCTGGTGCGGACCCTGGATACCGCCATGATGGTGCTTGACAGCCTGAAAAACGGTGCCAATTTTGAAAATCTGGCGATCAAATATTCGATTGATCCATCCGCCAAAACCAATCGGGGTGATTTGGGATATTTTGTCTGGGGGCAGATGGATCCGACTTTTCAGGAAAATGTCTTTAAAATGCAGCCGGGCGAGATATCGGAACCGTTTGAAACCAGGTATGGCTGGCATATCGTTAAAGTGACCGACCGCGCGGAGAATGAATTACGCGGCACTTTTGGCAAAATGAAGGACCAGATAAAAACATCTATCGAAAGTGGACTAAAAAACGAAAAACTGAACGCCTATCTGACTGAAATGAGAGAAAAATATCCAATCCATATAGATACTGTCACCTGCGAATATCTGATGCACAAACGGGCAACGCTCTACCCGCCATCGCTTCTGGAAACGCTGCCCAAGAATGATTTTGATGTTTCGCAGCTTGATCGCGATGAAAAAGAGTTGATTATCGCCACCTGGGAAGGCGGTCAGATGACCGTCATACAGTACCTTGCTCAGAGAAGGCAGTTAGGTAAAAACGGGCCTGATTTTGATGATTATGCCGGATTGGCCGATGTCATTTTTCAGTTTAACTATATGAATATTCTGGGAATCGAGGCTCGGAAGATTGGACTCGAGGACGAAAAGGAATATAAGCGCCGTATCAGGAAATTTCGGGAAATGGCTATGGCCGACGTGATGGAGAATGATTCGATCATTTATCCGGGAGCACCCGATGAAGGTGAAATCCGCGCTTATTATGATAACCATCAGGAAGAATTTATTATTCCGGCCAAGTATCATATTTACGAAATAATGTTCAATGATTATGGCACGGCCAAAAGTTATATGGGCAAAATAGGTTCGCTTAAAAGATTCAAATCACTGGCCGCGCAGTATACGGAGCGGACCGGCAAGAGACAGGCCGAAGGCGATCTCGGTTATATCGAGCGAAGGCACTATGCCAGCCTTTTTGATGAAGCAGCCAAAGCACCGGAGGATAAAGTGTCCGGACCGATTCAAATCGGCAATAAATATTCCTTAATCTGGGTCTCGGATAAAAAAGAGGAACAGGTCGAGGATTTTCTGGCGGCCAAACAAAAAATAAAAGATATTCTCGATAAAAAACGCAAGACCGACTTTTTTGCCGAATGGATAGACAAAAGGAAAAGCGAAGTTGATATAAGGATATATGAAAATAATCTTCGGGCCACAATCGATAAAAGTAAATATGAAACCGAAGAACAACCATCAAGCTGATAAGCCGGATATCATATATGAAAATAGTAAAAATAGTTGTAGCGATGATTTTTCTGGCAATCCCGGGATTGCCTTTGAGTCTGTCATCGGCCGAACCGATTGAGGGAATTATTGCGGTGGTCGGCAACGATCCGATTATGATATCTGAACTGGCGGCTCAGATGCAGATGGTGGCAATCCAGCAGGGGATAAAGCCTGAATCGCAGGAAGAGGTCGACCTCTTTCAGAAGAATGTTCTGGATCAGATGATTTCGGAACGACTATTTTTATTGGAGGCTCGCAAGGATACGTCAATTCATGTTTCGGCCGCTGAAATCGAACAGACTCTGGATGAACATATTGCCAAAACAGCTTCGCAGTTTCCCAGCGAAGAGCAGTTTCTAAAACAGTTGTCGGCCGAGGGGCTGACGCTGCATTCTTTCAAAAAGCAATTAAGACCCGAAATAGAAAATCAGCTGATGAAACAGAGGCTGGTCGGTAAGAAGCTGGCCTCGGTTTCGGTCTCACGTCAGGAAGTTTTCGACTTTTATGAAAATTTTAAAGATTCAATCCCGATCCAGCCGGAAGCGATCCGCCTGGCTCATATCCTGATTACCTTTCAGCCGTCGGGGGCGACCGAAGATTCGGTTCTGCAATTAGCCGAAAAAGTGCGCGCTAATGTTGTTGCCGGGGCCGATTTTGCCACTGTGGCGGCGACCTATTCAAGCGGCCCAAGTGCCTTAAACGGCGGCGACCTCGGTTTTGTTTCTCGTGGGGATGTGGTCGATGAATTCGGTCGGGTAGCCTTTAATCTTTCGCCCGGTGATATTTCCGGCCCGGTGCGAACACAATTCGGTTACCATATCATTAAATGCGAGGAAATCAAAGGCAAGAAAGCGCATCTGCGTCATATTCTTTTTGACGTTAATCCGACCGCCTCCGATTCGACTCTGTCTTATCAACTGGTGGATTCCCTGTTAAATGAAATAGCTCAGGGTAGTGATTTTAAGGAACTGGCCAAAATTTTTTCGGCCGATGATGAGTCACGACGTCAGGGCGGTGAATTAGGCTGGTTTTCTGTTGCCGAACTTCCGCCCGGGTTTGCCTCCGCTCTGGATAAATTACCCGAAAATGGTGCCGTCTATGGCCCGGTCAAGACCGAATACGGACTTCATATTTTAAAAAGGCTTGACTGGACCGCTGAGAAATCTTTAAATCCGGTCGATGATTTTGACCAGATTCGCGAAATGGCGCGTCAGATAAAAACCTCAGAAATGGTCGAAAAGTGGCTGGCGGAAATCAAAGAACGAACCTACTATGAAATCCGTCCCATAAAGAAATAGTCTATGAGGTTGGACATATATCTCTCCAAAGTCGGTCTTATAAAGCGCCGCACGATAGCCAAGGAATTGGCCGACAGCGGCATGATTAAGGTTAACAGCCGACGTGCCAAACCGTCACTTATAATTAAAATCGGTGATATAATTCAGATCGGCGGCAATCGGGCGCTAAATGCGGAGGTGAAAAATATTCCAACCGGCAATGTCAAAAAGGAAGATCGTGAGTCGTACTTTACGACCTTGGATAAGTCATAAACTTGACGATCGGCTATTTGTATCTTTATCCAAATTTCAACTTTCGCTTGATTTTTCTCGTATGACATGGTAGTTTTGGAGCCTGAAGCACCGGGTTAATTTAAATGAATTTTTTTATTGAGATAATTTGCAAGGAGATATACGATGAAAATCAGCGAAGAAACAAGAAATGACATCGCCATAATCCATCTTGAAGGCAAAGTGATGGGTGGACCGGATGCAGCCAAATTTCATGAAAAGGTTCATGACTTTATTGAATCGGGTGTCAAGAATGTGGTGGTAGACCTGGCGAAAGTTGAATGGATGAGTTCGGTTGGTCTGGGTATGTTAATATCGGCGTTGACGACGATTAAAAACAGCGGCGGGCAGCTTCGCCTGGCCAACATAACCGATAATATCGAATCGCTTTTGACTATCACACGATTGGTAACGATTTTCGAGGCGTGTGACACGCTTGAAGATGCGCTCGGTTCGTTCTGAGAAAGATTGACTATTAGAGTCGATTATAGCGACGAATATAATCTTCATAAAAGCCGGCGGCGGTACTGTCTCCGGCTTTTTCATAATAATAACGCAACATATCGCAGGCGGTCATGGCATATCCGTCGGACAGCTCAAATGCCCGTTTCAGGGCTTTGACACCTTCGTCGTATTCGCCCTGCTCCATATATATCCGTCCTATCAGAATCAAAGGCAGGTAAAAATCGGCCGGGCCTTTTTCTAGTGACTGTCGCGCATACTCAAAGGCCAATTGATTTGCCCCCCGGTTTTTCCGATTTAAGGCCTCGCTGTACAGATTGATAAATTCGGCATCCGCAAAATATTTGTCAACTCCCTTATAATCTGGTTTTCGCTTATAAGCGGTCCACAGACCGTCCTCAAGCCCGTGAAAAACAGGGTAATAACCGTTGCGGAAACGGGAGGAGAGAAAGAGTGCTTTTTCAGCCGGAGCGGACGGTTTCAGACCGGTCGAAAAAAGAATCAGGTCTGGATTTCGTTTCATAAGATAGGCAATATTGTAATTGCGTTCTTTCCAGGTTGAAGCGATACCGACAAAAGGCTGCGGATTTTTGGCGATAGCCCGGTCGGTCAAACCGAGCATGTCGATGACCCTGGCCCGGCTGTAATAGCTGAAAGCGCCGATCGTACTACATCCGATACTGTAACGGTCAAAACGCACCTGACCGAGTGTATTGGCCAGATATTTCATGTTATTAACCAGAGCGATTTCATTCCGACGGATAAGAGTCATCCTTTCCCTCGGAAGCAAAAATGTAATCGATCCCAAAAATATGGCCGCGGCCATTATGATAATCGACCGCGCGGTGATATTGGCGGTAAACAGCTTTTGTGATATTTTTATCAAGACCGCCGAAAAGAGAAGATACCACATTGGCAAAATTGGAATAAAAAAGCGAAAGCCATGAAGAACATCTCCACCGATTAACAATATATACAAAAGATAGACAGAGCCGACCAAAAATAAAAGCCGCAGATGTTTCGCAATTAATTTATAGCCGGCCAGGGGCAGTAAGAACAACAGGCCGTAGAAACCGTACTGTCGGATAAATAACCAAATATAATCGATACCGGACGAAAGATATTCCCACGACCAGCCGGTTTTGGCATAAAACGGATTGGGGAGGAAGTCGTCATAATAAAAATATCTGAAAAACAGATGCGGAATTATCAACAGCGCATAAGCCAGCGCGGAACAGGCGATGTATTTGAAGCGGTAAGCCTTGGTCCACCATAAATAAACGAGTATCAAGACGAATACCATAAATCCTTCCGGGCGAGTGAGGGTGGCGACCGCCATAAGTACGATATACATCAGGTTTCTTTTTGAGGCCAGGTACAATCCGTAAAAAATTAAAGCGGCAAAAAAGAGGGTTTCCAGACCGGAAATCGCCCAATAGGCGAAAGCGAGGCAGGCGGATAATAAGAGCGACATACAGAAAAGGGTGAGATGAGAAAAAATATTTTCTTCTTTGTCATATAACCAGGCACGGCCGACCCAGAAAATAACGATTCCCGAAAACAGGCCGAGTATTTTGGCCGTTAAAATAAGATTCAGGCCGAGCAGTTCGAAGAAAATCATCAGGATGATATAAAAGAAGTTGGTGTAACCCTCGACAAATTCGCCCGGATTAAAAACCAGCCCCTGATTATCGAGAAAATTCTTAACGTACTGAAATGAAATATAGGCATCATCCTGCGTGAAATTGAGCGACAGTGCCAATATCAGAAATATAACCGAAAAAACAATCGGAATCAGATAGGACATGAAACGGGCTTTGGACATATTCGGAAAATAAAGGTTATGGATTAAAATATCAAGCGACGTTGGTTATCCTTGCCAAAAATAGTATTATCATTATATTCAACTTCTTTTAAGGTGATGAATGAAATATGTATTTGATAATCTCAATCCGGCCCAGCGCGAAGCGGTCGAAACGACCGAGGGACCGCTGTTGGTTATCGCCGGAGCCGGATCGGGCAAGACTCGGGTTTTAACCAGCCGGGTCGCCTACATCCTGGGTCAGCATCTGGCCGAGCCGTATAATCTTCTCGCGGTGACTTTCACTAATAAGGCGGCCGGGGAGATGAAAGAGAGGATCAATTCGATTCTGGGTGCCGAAATTTTTGATTTGACGGTGGCCACGTTTCATTCCTTCTGCGCCCGCCTGCTTCGTCGTGAGGCGACTCATCTTGGTTTTCCGTCTAATTTCAGTATTTTCGATGAGGATGACGCGCAGGCGATGATAAAAAACTGTATGGATCAGCTTGATATTTCGCGCAATCAGTTTCCGCCCCGCGCCCAGCGGCGGAAAATTTCGACCGCCAAAAACCAAATGGAAGATGCCGAGACTTTTGCCGCCAAAGCGAGCGGTTATTTTGAAACTCGCACCGCCCAGCTTTATACGCTTTATGAACAGCGGCTACGAGAATGCGGCGCTATGGATTTTGATGACCTGCTTTTTTATACGGTCAGACTCCTTCGGGATAAGGCCGAGATAAGAGAAAAGTATCAGAATAAATTTAAGTACATCCTGGTTGACGAATATCAGGATACCAATCATACTCAGTACCAGCTTCTGAAATTATTAATTGGGCCGCATAAAAATATCTGCGTTGTCGGCGATGAAGACCAGTCGATATATGGCTGGCGCGGCGCCGATATTTCGAATATCCTTAATTTCGAGTCCGATTTCCCGGGCGCCAAAGTTATCAAGCTGGAGCAGAATTATCGCTCGACCGAGGTGATCCTGGACGCCGCTTCGGCGGTGATTGCCAACAATGTCAGCCGCAAGGGTAAAAAGCTCTGGACCGATGCCAAAAGCGGCGACAAACTGAATCTCTATCTAACCGATAACGCGGCCGATGAGGCCTCGGTCATTGTCGGTGAAATCGAAAAAAAGCTAACGACCTGCCCGCTGAAAGAGGCGGTTATTTTATATCGAACCAATGCTCAATCGCGCGCCTTTGAAGAGGCTTTAAGACGGCTGAATATGCCTTATCAAATTATCGGCGGGGTTTCGTTTTATCAGCGCCGGGAAATAAAAGACATGCTCGCCTATCTGAAATTAATCGCCAATCAGAAAGATGATATTTCGCTCCAGAGAATAATCAATATCCCCAGAAGAGGAATCGTACAGACTTCGATTGACAGGCTGGCCCTGTTCGCCCGCGA
>CAZJLX010000069.1:0-1801 GCA_964546545.1 uncultured Ignavibacteriaceae bacterium
ATGAATTTGTCGCTTATATTTTTGGTTCTCCTGGTACCGCATCCAATCTCTCGCCAATATATTGAGCAATTTATGGCATTTGGAATAATTCTAATCGGTTTCAATTTTATTGATATTAAAGTCTGGATAAAATCAAAATGTAAAACATCATACATACGGCCGATGATTTATATTTTATCCGGTCTGTATATATTTTCCTTGATTCCATATTTTGTAGTATTTCTTGGGGGCGTCCGGGATTTTGACCGCCGCTATCGTCTTGATGAGATAAGATCAGTGGCTGAAAAAATGACAACGCTGGCTTCAGTTTCAGACACGGTATTATCCGAATGGCCAGGTTATACATTCATTACGCGGCAACCATCATTACGATATACTGAGATTGTTGGCTCAGAATACACGATGCCATTGAAACATGAAGAGTACTTAAAATACAATCTGGCCGACCGAATCTACTTAAACGATGAAATTAATAAGCAGACGCCGGAACTGGTGGTGACAGTGTATGATCCGCCGGACTATTATGCTGAGGCGCTTTATGATAATTATAAAGTGGCGTTTCAATCCGACGTCGTAAGTATCTATCAAAAGAGATGAAGAAGTTATATTACATATTAATGGTTGCCCTGATACTGGCTGTTTTTTCCACAGCTTATGGCCAGGAAACAATCGACACGGTGCAGTCGGCGCCCGGGATCAAAATTGAATGCGCCGTTGACCGCGCCGAGATATATATCGGCGATCTGATTACGTACCGCTTGACTATCGTCTTTGACAGCGGTATAACCTTAACGCCGCCGCCGATCGGTGCCAATCTGGGCGCCTTCGACGTCAAGGATTATCAAACCGATGATGAGATAAAATTAAAAGACGGGCGTATCAAGCTGGAAAGCCGCTTCCTGCTTACTACTTTCACCACCGGGGATTATGTTATTCCGCCGATTCCGATTGAGTACATGACGATTGACAGCGTCCGAAAAATCCTCATCTCCGAACCGATGCCGATTAAAGTGAAATCGTTATTAGCCGAGGCGGCCGATACGGCCGATATCCGCGATCTTAAGGCTCTAATGGAATTTAAAAAAGAAATTCCGCTATGGTACTATTTGGCCGGGGCGGTTCTTTTACTCATGCTTATTGCACTTTTTGTCTGGTGGCGGTTAAGGAAGAGAAAACCCGAGGATGCAGAACCGGTTGACAGACGTCCGGCGTGGGAGATTGCCTCCGAAAAACTGGCCATGCTAAAAGAGAAAAATTATCCAGCCGCCGGTGAGATAAAGCAGTATTATGTCGAATTGTCGGAAATTATTCGGGAGTTCCTGCAGCGTATTTATGAAATCCCGGTTTTAGACATGACAACTTATGAATTTCTGACCGAAATCGTTCAGCGGGAGATTGATGTCGAACTTTATGAAAGATTAAAAAAATATCTGCAATTCGCCGATTTGGTAAAATTCGCCAAGTTTATTCCTCAGCCCGAAAGATTCGACACAGATTTTGATGAAGCGGTTTCATTGGTCGACTATGTGCGTCAATCCGAATTGAGTAAAACAGCGGTTCCGATTGGAACCGAAATGAACAGCATCTCCGGCGGGGAGAAGACAAATGTTTAGATTCGCCGGATTTCATATTTCCATGTTTGACCGCGAGTTCTCAGTTTCTCCGTTGATCATTTTTGTCCTGGGCGGAATAATTATTGTCGCATTGGTCTATTACTATTTGAGCAGACGGAAGGCGACTTCGGCCTCGGTCAAATACAGTGAATTAAAAATAGTTAAAAAAGTATATAATATTTCTGAGG
>CAZJLX010000069.1:1811-3323 GCA_964546545.1 uncultured Ignavibacteriaceae bacterium
CCGCACGGGGCGTCAAAAATTCCGGTTTTTACTGCCGCTTTTACGAATTCTGGCCATAATCTTCCTGATTGTCGCCTTTGCTCGCCCTCAGGCCGGAACCGAAAATCGTGAAGTTGCGACCGAAACGATAGATATAATGCTGGCGCTGGATGTTTCCGGTTCGATGAAAGCGGAGGACTTCAAACCTCAAAACCGATTGTATGTTGCCAAGGAGGAGATAAAAAAGTTTGTCTCAAAGCGCAGTCAGGATCGAATCGGTCTGGTTGTTTTTGCCGCTTCGTCGTTTACGCAATGTCCGTTAACGTTGGATTATGGTATTCTTCTGACATTTCTCGACCAGGTGAAATTTGGTATGGTCAAGGACGGGACCGCGATCGGTATGGCGCTGGCGAATTGTATCAATCGACTGCGTGAGTCACCCTCCAAATCAAAGGTTATTATTCTGCTGACCGATGGGGTTAACAACGCCGGGCAGATTGACCCGTTAACGGCGGCCGGGATCGCCAAAACGATGGAAGTCAAAATATATACGATCGGGGTCGGCAAACCGGGCAATGCGATGTACCCGGTTGAAGATCCGATTTTCGGCAAACGTTATGTTTATCTGCCCAATGAAATCGATGAAAAATCGCTGCGCGAAATCGCGGAACGTACCGGCGGTAAATATTTTCGCGCCCGGTCGGAAAAGGAACTTGAAGAAATCTACGATGAGATCGACAGCCTGGAGCGGACCGAAATCAAGGTGAATCAGTACGTTCAGTATCGAGAGCTGTTCCCGCCTTTTGTTTATTTCGGTCTCTGTTTTTTGATTCTGGAAATTTTGCTTGGGCAAACCCTGTTTAGAAAAATACCGTAGGGGTATAATATATATGAGATTCGCCGCACCTGAATATTTTATTTTAATCGGCCTGATTGTTCTTCTGGCTCTCTTTTATATCTGGTCAATAAACCGGAAGAAAAAGATTCTGGCCCGATTCGGCGACATGTTTTTACTGTTAAAGACATCGCCTTATATATCGTTTGCCCGCCAGGGCGGCAAAGCGACCATGCTTCTGGCCGGTATATTCTTCGTTGTCCTGACCCTTTCACAATTGCAATGCGGGACCCATTTGGAGATGATGAAACGGGAGGGGATTGATGTTATGATAGCCATTGATGTTTCGACCTCAATGTTGGCCGAGGATATGAAGCCGAACCGGATCAGCAAAGCAAGGCAGGAAATCCGCGGCCTGGTCGAGCGAATGAAAGGTGATCGGATCGGACTGGTGGCCTTTGCCGGAGAGGCCTTTATTCAATGTCCTTTGACTCTGGATTATTCGATTGTCGAAATGTTTCTGGATGTCATTGATGTCAATTTAATACCCCGTCAGGGAACGGCGATCGGCGAAGCGATTCGTGAGGCAACAAAGGCATTTGAGGGGCAGGAACGTAAACATAAGGTCCTGATTTTATTGACCGACGGGGAAGATCAAAATACGAAACCGCTTGAAGCGGCCGAAGAGGCAAAAAAAG
>CAZJLX010000069.1:3333-6769 GCA_964546545.1 uncultured Ignavibacteriaceae bacterium
CCGGTTGGCGAACCGATTCCGATCAATAATAAACAGGGTGAACGGGTCGGATATAAAAAAGATCGAAGCGGCGAAGTGGTTGTCTCAAAACTGGATGAGGTCACGCTGCAAAAAATCGCGTTGACGACCGGCGGAAAATATTATCGCGCCACAACCGGTGAGATTGAGCTGGATAAAGTGTATGAAGAGATAAGCAAAATGGAGAAAAAGGAGCTTGAGGGGAAACTGATGATGCAGTATGAGGACCGTTATCAGTACCCGCTCTTTTTTGCCTTGTTACTTATTATCTGGGAATTTTTCGTGGCCGAGAAGAGAAAATTTAAAAATTCGGATAAGGTTCAGCGATGAAAATATTCTTATTTTTCATAATAATCATAATTATGTCTATCTCTCAGCTGTCGGCCGATGATTTCTCTGACCTGGTCGGCAAGGGAAATAATGCGTATCGGGACGGAGATTATAATAAGGCGCTTGATTATTATCACCAGGCCGAAGTCGAACGACCGGAAACGCCCGGGTTGGACTATAATATCGGCAGTGCCCTATATCAGGACGGAAAATATGAGGAGGCGCTGGATAAACTGCAAAAATCTCTGGTTACCGAAAATGTCGAACAGGAAGCGGCCGCTTATTATAATCTCGGGAATGTTCATTATCGGGCGAGTGATTATCAAAACTCGATTATGTCGTATCAAAAGGCGCTGGAACTCAATCCCGAGGATATGGATGCCAAGTACAATCTCGAACTGGCGCGCAAAATGTTAAAAGAACAGATGAAACCTGACGAAAAGGAACAACAGCAACAGCAACAACAACAGCAGCAACAGAAAAAAGAGGAAGAGAAAAAAGACGAACAGGATGAGCAGCAGCAAGATCAGCAGCAACAGGAGCAGAATGAACCCAAGGAAGAAGAGCAGCAACAGCAGCAGCTTCAACCTCAGGATGAAAATGAGATGACAAAAGAGGATGCGGAACGTATACTAAATGCCTTAAAAGATGATGAACGGGATGTTCAGAAAGAGCAGGAACGTTTTCAAACCAGAGGCGGCTATCAGGGGAATGACTGGTAATGATATTCAGGTTTCTTTGCATATTAATTTTCTGTTTGATGCCTTTAGCAGTATGGGGCGGTGATGAAGTCACGGTCGAAATGTCATTAAGCCAGGATGTGGTCTCTCTCGGCGGGCAGACATATTTAATTATATCGGTCTCCGGTTCCGAACAGAATCTTCCCGAGCCGCAGTTGCCCAATCTGACCATGTTTGACGCCTATCCCCAGGGGACATCTACCAATATCTCAATAGTTAACGGCAAAATGCAAACTTCGCTGACCTATAATTATCTGTTGACCCCTCGTCAAAAGGGAACGTTTGTTATCAGGCCGGCAGTGGTTTCGTACAATCATAAGCAGTACGAATCAAACGAAGTTACGCTGCGTGTTATCGGTACGGCTGAGTCGGAAACGACCGAGCCGGAACAAGGTTCCAGTACTCAGGACGGTAAACCGCGCGATGTTTTCCTGACCGCCGAACTGGATAAAAAGAGCGCTTATGTCAATGAACAGCTGATTTTATCGGTCAAATTTTACTCGGCGGTCAAGCTGTATTCCAATCCCGATTATACCGCTCCTCAAACGACCGACTTCTGGGCCGATATGCTTAAACCTCAGAAAACGTATTATCAGGTGGTCAATAATACACGTTATCGTGTAATTGAAATAAATACGGCGCTCTTTCCGACCCGCTCCGGCGATCTGACAATCGGGCCGGCCATGGTAACCGCCTCGGTCCCGGGTCAAAGACGGGCGCGACGTAACGATCCGTTTTCGGTTTTTGATGATTTTTTTGACCGGGGAGAGAAAACATCAGTTCGTTCAAAACCGATTTTGATAAAAATCAAGCCACTTCCCGATGAGGGCAAACCGGCGAATTTTTCGGGAACAGTCGGCAATTATAAATTATCATCCACGGTCGATAAAAAAACGGTCGAGGTCAATCAGGCGGTCAATGTCACTTATAAGATCAGCGGAACCGGAAATATTAAAACAATTGCCGAACCGGTCATTGGTGAACTTGCTGATTTTCGTGTCTATCGAACCTCATCACCGGAAGAGAAAGTCTCCAAGGTGGGAGGAGTGATCGGCGGCACCAAAATATTCGAAGAGGTTTATATGCCCAAACGGGCGGGGCAACTGGTTATCCCGGGCGTTGAGCTGAACTTTTTCGATCCTCAAAAGAGAAAGTATCAGTCTATTTCCACCGAGCCGATTACATTGAATGTCAAACCTGCCACACAGGCGGAATATGCCGATATACCGATAACGCCGGTTCCGGGGAGATTGGTCGACCCCAATGCGAGAGATATTAGATATATTAAGACCGACATGACTCATTTGAACCGCGCCCGGCCGATTTTGCTCTTTCGCCCCTATTTTCTGGCAATAAATATCGCACCGATATTAATGCTGGCGATTGTCTGGATAAGCCGCCGACGTTCCGAAAAGCTGGCCGGTGATGTCGCCTATGCGCGTTCACGCCGTGCCAAAAAAATGTCGCGCCGACGTTTAAAATCGGCCAGGCAGTCGGCCGGAGCCGGTGAACCGGCCAAATTCTATTCTGAGATCAGGCTGGCTCTGTTTTCTTATATTGCAGACAAGAAAAATATTTCACCTCACGGCCTGACCGGCGATCAGGTAATGGATATATTAAATTCATCAGGAGCGGGAGAGGAACTTATCGGGTTGGTCTCGAAGCTTTTAAAACAGGCTGATTTTGCGCAGTATTCCTCATCGGGGGTTAGTCGGACCGATATCGACCAATCGCTCGATCTGGCCGAACAGGTTTTAATCAGACTGGAGGGGATAAAACTTGGCTAAGTCAGCTCTGATTACCTCAGCCATATTGCTGATTATGTTGTCGCTTGCCGGAACGGTCGGGGCTGCGCCCGATTCGTTGTGGAATGCGGCTGGAAAACATTATGAAAATAAAAACTACGATTTGGCCCTGGCCGACTATGAGCAACTGGTCGCTGATGGGTACGTTTCGGGGGAACTGAACTACAATATCGGCAATTGTTATTTTAAACTGGGCGAATTGGGATATGCAATTTTATATTATCTGCGGGCGGAAAGATTAAATCCAAATGATGACGATATAAAGGCCAATCTGGCCTTCGCTCAACAATTTTTGCCAACCCGCCTTGAGGGGACAAAAATAAATCCACTTTCGACATTTTTTGATATGGTGACGGCACCCTTTACACTCGATACTATTGCCTGGATTTTTTCTGTTCTATTCATTGTTTTTATGTTTCTGTTGAGCCTCTATTTATTTATATCGACCCGGCCGCTGTTTTTAAGGTTGCTTACATACTTACTTTTAATATTTGTTGTAATATCTTTCAGGTTGTTTATGGCAGGGTCATCATTCCTGATGTT
>CAZJLX010000069.1:6779-9217 GCA_964546545.1 uncultured Ignavibacteriaceae bacterium
TGTAATATCTTTCAGTATAACCGGTTATAAATACCGAACAGAATATATTACGCGAGTCGGCGTTCTGGTTGCCAATGAGGCTCAGGTGTACAGCGCGCCATCGGAAGAGAGTGATCTTGAATTTACGGCCGGCTTTGGATTAACCTTTAAAATAAAAAAATCGTCGGGCGATTATTATCTTGTAATGTTTGAGAATAACCGTATGGGGTGGGTTAAAAAGGAGCTTGTGGAACTGATTTGAGCAGATTGAACAATTATCTTTTTGTTTGACAGCAACCGTAAAAATCTCTATGTTTTAAAACTATAACCGGCAAAAAGCCGGTTAAATTTTTGAGTTAATTATGCGGGCTATTTTAAAGAAAAAGGGATTCTGGGGATTACTGATTGCGATCGGTATCCTGATCTTTCTGGTTAAGGATATTCGCGTCGAGGATATTCAACGCCTGATAGAAAGAATAAATGCCTATTACTTGATTCCGGCGCTTCTGTTACAGGCGTCAATGGTGGTCATTAAATCGACCCGCTGGCGAACCATTATCGAAAAAACAAAAAAAATACCCATTATGCGGGTTGTACCGCTTTTTGCGGCCGGACAGGTCCTGAATATAATTATGCCGGCGCTGACCGGACAGGTTGGGCGCCTATTGCTCTTTTCGCGGAAAGCTGGTCTTAGCAAAACATTTGTATTCTCCACGGTCGTCATCGAAGTTCTTTTTGATGCTATTTCTCTGCTTCTGATGATTGTTCTTTTATCTATGGCTTTCGTTTTTCCGGCGGAATACCGCTCAATCAGTTATATAATAGCTATTTTTACCGTTTCCGCCTTTATTCTGCTTTATCTGATGTTGACATTTAAAGAGAGACTGGGCAATCTGGGACGCCGCCTGCTTCGTCATCGATGGCCCGGTGTATATATTACGCTAAAAAAATTCTCTTTATCGTTTACCAAAGGGATCTCTCTTCTGCGTTCGACGCACTATTTTTTTCGAACCCTGCTTTTATCGCTGATGGCATGGGGGTCGCAGATTTTGGTCGTTTATTGTCTTTTTAAGGCCTTTGGTTTTCAGCTGCCTATTGTGGCCGCCATTGTAATAATGGTTATAAATATTTTAGCGCTTCTTATTCCGATTACGCCAGGCAATGCCGGGACTTTCGAACTGGCGGTAA
The DNA here is from genome assembly GCA_964546545.1 of uncultured Ignavibacteriaceae bacterium. Lineage (GTDB taxonomy): Bacteria > Zixibacteria > MSB-5A5 > GN15 > PGXB01 > CAZJLX01. The sequence goes on from CAZJLX010000069.1 coordinate 7,947, forward strand.
TGGCGCCGCTTCTCGCCTTTAAAATACCCAAGGCGGATGCCGTTTTGTTCGCGCTGGCGCTGCATATTACCGATTTGCTGCCTATTATGATGATGGGTTTATTATATTTTTATACTGAACGGATGTCTATCATAAAGATTTGTGAAGAGGGAGAAAAGGCTGAACAAGAGGAGATGGACGGAATTAGGCAGGAATCCGATAACAGAACCAGTGGCTTTTTAAGTCAGACCGGCGACAGGGAAGTATTGATTGGAGATGAAGAAAAATGATTCGCTCATTATTATTTCGCCCTAATGAGCCGATTCAGCTGCTTGAGGGAATTGCGGATTTTGACGCCCTTTTTGCCGATGAGGAGGTTGTGCTCTGGATCGATATGCTCAATCCGGATGACAAAGAATCATATATCCTGACTCATGATTTTCATTTTCACCCGCTGGCCATTGAGGATGTTATTGAAGAGGAAGATGCCATCTCTGAATTGCCGCGTTCAAAAATAGATGATTATAAAAATTATCTATACACAGAGTTTTCTTTTGTCGAAGGCATAAATCGGGAAGAGGGTATCAGGCTAAACGAAGTTTCTATCTTTTTAACCAAAAATACGGTCGTGACCGTGCGTGAGAAGGACCATCGGATATTTAAAATTCTCTTCACTCGCGCCCAGCGAGATGACCGACTTATGTCCCGCGGAGCCGAATTCCTTTTCCATACTCTGCTTGATGTTATGGTCGATAACTACAACTCGGTTTTAGAGTATTTTGACAAGGCTGTTGATGAAATCGAGGAAAATGTCCTCGAAGAACCGGACCAGAAGACGGTAAGAAATATCTTTACTCTCAGGCGGGATATTTATGACCTGAAGCGGATTGTGCTGCCTCAGAGGGAGCTGGTTGGTCAGATAAGCCGAGGGACATTTTCGCAGATTTCGGATCGGGCAAGGCTGTATTTCAGGGATATCAATGATCATCTGAATCGGATTCTGGAACTATCAGAGTCTCATCGGGATACACTTATCTCGGCATTGGAGGTATATTTTTCCAATGTTTCAACCAAAACCAATCAGATTATCAAGGTTTTAACGATATTTACAGTAATTTTAATGCCGCCGACCTTTCTGGTAGGATTGTGGGGGATGAATTTTAAGTATATGCCCGAATTGGATTGGGAATATGGATATATTTTATTCTGGGCAGTGATTGTCATTATCACGCTGATTATGTTCCTCTTTTTCAAGAAAAAGAAATGGATATAAAAGGCGAGGACAAATAAAA
>CAZJLX010000070.1:0-9120 GCA_964546545.1 uncultured Ignavibacteriaceae bacterium
GAAGATTCGACCTATGATGACCCGATGGTCAGCGACAGTTCGGCGGATTCGGTTATTAATGACCCTAATTCCGGTGTTTATGCTTTCCGCGTTATCTGGGGTTCTCTTGAATATGATTCGACCATAATCGATCTGACCGACTGGACCGGTTCGCTGGTTCTCTCATCCGGGGCCATGCTGGTTCGGAAACTTATCCGTTTCGAACCGGGCCAGGATTATATTTTACCAAGAACATCAAAAGATTCAATCAATTGGGTTTCTTTCACGACAGTGCATAACGATGGGATCTTTGTTTATCTCTATGTTCCGCCGTCGGTGACCGCCGATATTAAGACTCTGACATTTGAAACCGGTCCGCTGACACAGTCGTTCACGATCAGTGAACTGGCGAAGCTCGACACAATTATTAACCTCGATGATTCGGTTAACGCCGTTGCTTTCAGGGCGTTTAAAGTTACGCCGCACGGTCACGCCTGCCCGCGGGGATTTCTTGAGGGGCGCTGGGGCCGCGACAGTACCGGGCAGGGCATTTTTATGGGCCGCTGGCTTTCCCAGCACGGTCTTCTGGCCGGACATCTGCGCGGTGAGTGGGGTGTTGTTGATGTGAACGGTGTTGAACTGAATGTTTTCTATGGCAAGTATATAGATATTGGCGGAAATTTTCAGGGTCTTTTGAAGGGTATTTATGTCCCGTTTCCGGGTTACATTACCAATACCTGTTGCCCGCCACTGGGCAGATTCTACGGCTTTATATATAATGCCAATGAAAACGTAATCGGTGTCCTGAAAGGCAACTATCGGATGCCGCCGGATGACAGTGCCCGAAAAATGGGTTATTTTGGCGGACGCTGGAAGACTTACTGCGACAACTGGTCGCATAACAGTGATGCCCAAGAGGGTATGGACGGCAATTTTTAAAAAAGTAACATCCTCTCTGTTACGGTTGCGCATAGATGAAAGGCCGGGTGTTCCATTCGGCCTTTCGGTTTGTAGATAGCTTTCAACGCCAAGAAATATCTGTAAAGGCTTCTTAAACAAAAGCGATTATAATACGTCAAATAATATGGTGAATCATATATACGATTGGGTGGAGGAAGGGATTGCTTGACAGAATTTAGATATCAGTTATTATATTAGTAAGGAAATACGGAAAATTTATGTAGATTCAGGCTCTCTATTTTATGTGGAGGAAGAGATGACAAAATTAATAACGACTATTTTATCTGTGTTGCTGATTCTGCCGTTTTCTCTTTTAGGGCAGGGCATACCCGAATCGTTTGACCTGCGCAATTATAACGGCCATAATTATGTCAGTTCCGTAAAATCGCAATCGGGAGGAACCTGTTGGGCGCATGGTGCGATGTCGGCGATGGAGAGCAATCTTCTGATGACCGGCAACTGGGCGGCGGCCAATGAAGCGGGCGAACCGAATCTGGCCGAGTATCATCTCGACTGGTGGAACGGTTTTAACGAACATAACAATGACGATATCGATCCGCCCGACGGCGCCGGTCTGACCGTGCATCAGGGCGGCGATTATATGGTCACGGCGGCTTACTTATCGCGCGGCGAGGGGGCGGTGCGGGATATCGATGGGCAATCATATTCTGATCCGCCGGACAGGTGGGATGACAGCTATCATAAATATTATGCACGCGATATTGAGTTTTATACGATCGGCGACAATCTGGAAAGAATGGATTTAATCAAACAAAAAATTATGGAAGAGGGCGCGGTCGGAACCGCCATGCTGGCCAATGTGTATGAATTGATTAATTATGTGCACTATGTTCCGCCCGATGGACCCGAAGACCCCAACCATGCCGTCGCGATTGTCGGCTGGGACGACAATAAAGCAACGCAAGCACCTCTGCCCGGAGCATGGCTGATTAAAAACAGCTGGGGTGACGGTTGGGCGCTGGATGGTTATTTCTGGATTTCCTATTATGATAAACATACCGGGCATCGACCCGATATGGGTGCGGTTTCCTTTCAAGACGTGCAACGAACGCCGTACGATATAATCCACTATCATGATTATCATGGCTGGCGAAGTACCAAGACTGATTGTTTCGAGGCCTTTAATGCCTTTACCGCGACCAGCAATGAAAAACTTCTGGCAGTCAATTTCTTTACGACGGCCGACTCGGTTGATTACACCGTTAAAATATTTGGCACTTTTTCGGGTGGTCAGTTAACTGATGAATTGGTTTCGGTCTCGGGTTTTGAGGAGTTTATCGGCCTGCACACCGTCGATCTTCCCACCTCGGTATCTTTAAAATCAGGTGATCCGTTTTATATTTATCTTCAAGTATCAGACGGCGGGATGGCTTATGATCAAACATCCGATGTACCGCTTCTGCTTGGTGCCGATTATCGGGTCATGGTCGAATCAGCGGCCAACCCCGGAGAATCATACTATTATGATAATGGCCTCTGGTACGATATGGTAATCTATTATAATGAGACGGCCAATTTCTGCATAAAGGGACTTTGCATAGAAACGAGTATGAAAGTGGCACCTGATGATGATCTCAAATCGGAGGGACCGCAGGGGGGACCGTTTATACCCTCAGAACAGGTGTACTATTTTTCGCATAAGTATGATGATCCGATTGATTTTGAAATGACGCTTGAATCCCCTGCCGACTGGATTACGCTTTCGGGGGATATCTCCGGATCGCTGGCGCCGTATGATACAGCCGAGGTAACCGTGTCATTTAACAATGAGACCGAATTATTGGGCGAGGGTTTATATTCCAACCGTCTGAATTTTCATAATCTGAGTGAACCGGGCGATGATGACTCACGATATATTCAGGTGGTGATTGGGACGCCGATCCCGCGCTATCAATGGATGCTTGACGCCGATCCGAGCTGGGACTGCGAGGGCGACTGGGCCTTCGGGCAGCCGACCGGCGGTGGGGGTATCGGCGGTTGGGGGGCGGACCCGACCAGCGGTTATACCGGAAATTATGTTTATGGTTATAATCTCGATGGCAATTATCCCGAGGATCTGCCCGAGAAACATTTGACTTCGCTGCCGATAGACTGTTCGAACTTATTGAAAGTAAGCCTGCATTTCCAGCGCTGGCTGGGAGTTGAGCCGGGTGCGGAAGCCAATGTCAGTATCAGTATTGATGGGTCGAATTGGGATGCACTCTTTAACGGAGAGCAGTTTATGGATATGGCCTGGGTCGCTTGTAGCTACGATCTCTCTTCCATCGCTGATACGCAATCGACCGTTTATTTGCGCTGGACAATGTTTTCCGACCCGGATGAAAGCGTGAATCAATTATGCGGCTGGAACATTGATGATATTCAGATATACGGGATTTATAATCAGGCTGGTACTGATGATGACAACGATGGCGTACCCAACGACTCTGATAATTGCAAATACTATTCCAATTCAGATCAGGCAGATTCGGACCAGGATGGCATCGGCGATTTATGCGATCTGTGCGGCAATATGTCGGGAGATGATGATGTCAATATTTTTGATGTTACGTATCTTATATCATATCTATACAAAGGCGGTATGGCTCCTTTTGCAATGGAATTATGCGATGTCAACGGCGATAGTACCGTCAATATATTCGATATAACTTATTTAATAAGTTATTTGTATTTGGGAGGGCCGGAACCGAATTGCCCGCAGTAGGAAAAAGCAGTAGTTTCTAACTGTCGATTTTTATGGATTACGGCCGGACTCTCTTAAAGCCGGGGTATATTTTATCGATGAGAATGTAATGCTCTCCGGAAGGAGAAATTTATGGTCGGGGAAATGTTGATATTCGGGAGATGACAGTACGCCGATATATCTGATTTTAGTTGGAATCATTTCCGGGATTTTATACTCGGTTGGTCGGTACGGCCGCAGTCGCTATAAAGAGGTAATAAAAATTGTCGGTGTCGCCGGGATTGGTTTTGTAATGATTTAGGCTTTCTGGGGTGGTTGTCCGATTTCGGTACTGTCCATTGTCCTTATGTTACTCGGTGTAACATCGATATCATCATTTTCCGTCTGGTGGTACTATAAAATAAAAAATGATGGCAAAGATGCCGAGATTCATTATGACAGACTCAATCAGGATATTTCCGGAGATTGATCCGATCAGATGACATCTCACTTACTTTTTCTGCTTCATTGAAAGTGCTATTCGGCGCCGATCGATATCGATTTCCAGAACTGTTACTTTAACCTGTTCATGAAGTTTGACCACCTCAGTCGGGTATTTCACGAATGAATCGGACAGCTCGCTGATATGCACCAGGCCGTCCTGATGAACCCCGATATCGACAAACACCCCGAATGAAGTCACATTGGTGATTATACCGGGCAGTCTCATGCCGACTTTTAAATCCTCAATCGTATTAACCGAGGCATCGAAACTGAAGGGAGTAAATTCTTTTCTTGGATCTCGTCCCGGCCGCGCCAGCTCTTCCATTATATCCTCAAGTGTCGGTCGGCCGATTTTATCGGTAATATATTTATTCAGTTCAATATTATCGCGCAGGTTCTTATTTGAAATAAGCTGCGCTACGGTACAGCTTAAATCTTTAGCCATTTTTTCCACGACCGGATAACTCTCCGGATGAACCGCACTCTGGTCCAATGGATTGGTCGCTTCGGGAATCCGTAAAAAACCGGCCGACTGCTCGAATGCTTTCGGACCCATAAGCGAGACTTTCATCAACGCCCGTCGCGATTTAAAGGGACCATGTTCGCTTCGATATTTAACAATATTACCCGCCAGCTTAGGACCAAGACCGGAGACAAAAGTCAAGAGGTCTTTGCCGGCTCTGTTAACATCGACGCCGACCTGATTGACACAACTGCTTACGGTATCATCCAGAGTCTGTTTGAGCGCCGTTTGATCGACATCATGCTGGTATTCACCGACGCCGATCGCCTGGGCATCAATTTTAACCAGTTCCGCCAGAGGATCCAGCAGGCGGCGGCCAATGGAGATCGCTCCGCGAACTGTTGCGTCAAACTCCGGGAACTCCTCACGAGCTTTGGCCGAAACCGAATATATTGATGCGCCGGATTCGTTAACCATCTGGATTATGATGTTCTCCGACAGATTGATCTCACGCAAAAATTGGTCGGTTTCCCGCCCGGCCGTACCGTTTCCGACGGCAATAATATTTATCTTAAATTTTGCGACGAGCGCCTTTATCTCATCAGCCGCTTCCTGGCGGAGTTTTTTTCCGGTGTGCGGGAAAATAGTAATGTAATGGTCAAAGTCTCCCTGACTATCAAGGCAAACAACTTTGCACCCGCTCTGAAAACCGGGATCAATGGCCATTACTGTCTTTTTTCCCAGCGGCGGCGCCATTAGAAGCTGCCGTAGATTTTCGGCAAAAATCGAAATGGCCTCTTTGTCAGCTCTTTTTTTCAATTCAGCCAAAATTTCATTTGCCATCGCTGGCTGAAGCAGACGAATATAGCTGTCTTCGAGAGCCTGTCTTACTTGCTCTGAACATCTGTTCTTTTGCAGAATAAACATCTCGGTCAGAATCGATAGCGCAGCGGTTTCGGGTGGGGCAAGGTGAAGTTTTAAATATGATTTACTTTCACCGCGCATCATAGCCAGAAGGCGATGCGAGGCCGCTTTATCGGCCGGTTCCGACCAGTCGAAATAATCGGAATATCTGATGGCCTCATCTTTGTTCTTTTTGACAACTTTAGATTCGATTATACCCTCGCTGCGAAAGAGATCGCGCAAACGTGTGCGAGCATCGGCGTCTTCGGAAATCCATCCGGCGATAATATCCCTCGCCCCGGCCAGAGCCGACTCAATATCCGGTACCTCATTTTCAGGATTTACAAAATTTTCGGCGGTTTTTTCCGGATAGATATCTTCCTGTTCAAATAGTTTTTCCGCCAAGGATTCCAGCCCGTGCTCAATAGCTATTGTTGCCCGGGTTCGACGTTTAGGTCTGAAGGGCAGATAGATATCTTCAAGCCGCACCATTGTCCCCGCGTTTTCTATTTTTCGTAACAGTTCGTCGGATAATAACTCTCTTTCATCGAGTGATTTTATAATTGCCTCACGACGTAAATCGAGCTCGCGCAGTTGTGTCAATCTGTCTCTGATTGTAGTAATAGCGACCTCATCAAGTCCGCCGGTTGCTTCTTTTCGATAACGCGCAATAAAGGGTACGGTCGCATCATCGTCGAGTAAAGCAGTCGTCGCTGTTATTTGATTTATTAATAAACCGGTTTCTGAGGCGATTGTCTCAAAATGAATATTAGCTGTTGTAGGTTTCAATGGCGTCATTATAACATCCCAAAATAAGCCAAACAGCCATAATTCAAAGCGGAAAGAAATCATTTCTTAAATTTTTGCCAGCATTTTTTGTGTTGATTAATCCGCATAAATTACGTATATTATTCGTATACAAATCTCGATTGATTAATCATAGATTAGTCAATGAGTATTGAAGATGGCAAAAAACGGCGATAAAATAAAAAAGATTCCCGCATCATTGAATGACTCCCTGAAGGTTGACAGTAGTGAACTATTGGGGGTAATGATGGATACAGCCAACTGTATGATAATCGGCCTTGATAATAAGGCTCGTCTGGTGATTTTCAATGCCGAATGCGAAAGAGTTACCGGATATACGGGCGATGAGGTCATGGGCAAAATCTGGATGGATATATTTTTGCCGGAGAATATAAAGACGCCTGCTTCCGAGGATTTTGCAGAATGGGTACATAAGAATCCTCGTGATGTCTATGAAGGCCCAATTTTAACCAAATCGGGTAATATACGCACTATTCTCTGGTCAAACTCGGTTATATACTCGAAAAATCCGGAAGATTTTGTGGCCATTGCTGTCGGGCATGATATAACCGGCAAAAAAGATGCAGAACAGGCCCTGCAAATCAGAGAAAAATTGGCTAGGGCGGCAATAAATACTTCAACTGATGCGATCTTGCTTCTTGATCGCAATCGCAAAATAATTATGATAAATGAGATGGCCACTTCCAGGTTTGGCGGTCATGTTGAGGATTTTTTGGGTAAGGATATTCTGGATGTCGTTAAAGGAAGTCTGACTCCCACCGAAATTCAGGAGCGGCTTGATGCGGTTATTAAAGTATTTAAAGAGGCAAAACCACTGAGTATCGAGCTTATGGATTCGGGTCGAAATTTTAGAGTCAATCATGTTCCGATTTTTGATGATAAGGGCGAGGTCGATGTAGTGGCTATCTATGCCAGCGATATCACCGAACGTAAGAAAGCCGACGATGCCCTTAGGGATAGTGAAAGAAAATATCGTGAATTATCCGATATGCTGCCTCAGACCATTTTTGAAACCGATCTTGAAGGTAAATTCATTTACGCCAATCGCTACGGTTTTGAATCAACCGGTTATACTCAACAAGATATTGACAATGGTATTAGTTCTTTGGAATTATTTGCCGAAGAAGATAGACCGAAGGTACTAAAAAACAGAGAGAATATCCTGAAAGGTGCGGAATTAGCTGCTAATGAGTACATAATCAGGAGAAAAGATGGTAGTACATTTCCGGTTCTGATTTATTCGGCCCCCATAATACGAAATAATAAGCCGGTCGGATTGCGCGGCATTGCCGTTGATATTACCGACCGCAAAGTGGCGGAGAAAGCTCAGGAAAAGGCTCAGAATGAGCTGGAACAACGCGTTAAGGAACGAACGGTGGAATTAGAAATTGCCAACAATAAATTAAAAGAACAGATGGAGGAAATAAAGCGGGCCGAGGAGGCTTTAAGAAAGTCCGAATCAAAATATCGAGGGCTTTTTGAGAATATTCTCGAAGGCGTATACCAATCCCGTCCGGATGGAAAAATATTATCGGCCAATTCGGCTCTGGCAAATATTCTTGGTTATGAATCAACGGATGAGTTATGCTCTGTTGCTATGGCTCATGAACTATATGTTGACCCTATAGAACGTAAGGTCCTTACTGACAGGCTGGTCAGGGATGGAATTTTGCGAAACGTGGAATTTAGACTAAGGCGAAAGGATGGAGTAGTAATAACTGTATTGGAAAACGCACGCGCCATTTATGATAAAGAAGGCAATATTGTACACTACGAGGGTGTCTTGAGTGATATCACCGAGCGGAAAAAAGCCGAAGAGCAGTTAAAACTGCTTTCCTCGATGACCCGGCAGAGTATGGAAGGTATGGCTTTGGTTGATTTTGAAGGGAACCTTCAGTATACCAATGAGGCATTTGCCGAAATGCATGGATATAAATCTGATGAGTTATATGGCAAGAGTTTGTCGATTTTTCACACAGAAGAACAAATGTTGGAGGTGGAGGCGGCCAATCTTCAGATTCAGGAAACCGGGTCATTTATGGGAGAAATCTGGCACGTCCGTAAGGACGGAACTGTTTTCCCTTCGCTCATGCATAATTCATTATTGCGTGATGACGACGGTAAACCGATCGGTATGATTCGTATCATGCTTGATATAACCGATCGCAAGAATGCCGAAACTGAATTACTCTCGGTCCTCGAAAGGCTCGATGCGACTCTGAATGCGCTTCCCGACCTATTATTTGAAATGGATATCGAAGGGCGTATCTATGATTTTAGAGCGCCTTATCCGGAATTGCTGTATCAGTCTCCGGAAAGCTTCCTGGGCAAAAAGATGGAAGAATGTGTTCCGGAAGATGTGGCTAATGTCATTAATTCATCTGTTATAGAAGCATCAAAAACCGGTCAAAGTAAGGGTGCCGTATATTCGCTGGAAATGCGTGAAAAAAAATATTGGTTCGAATTATCTGTGGCGGCAACAGGCAAACCAAATGATCCCGACGTCAAATTTATAGCTCTGGTACGTGATATTACCGATCGAAAACAGGCCGAAATTGCGCTGCGTGAAAGTGAGGAAAAGCATCGTTCACTCTTTGAGGATGTCGATACGCCAATCACATACCTGTATGCCGATGGTACAATCGCGATGATAAACTCAATTGCCGCGAAGGGTTTCGGCGGCGTGCCAAAGGACTACGTGGGAATGTCTTTATATGATCTTCTTCCTGAAATTGCCGAAAGGACACAAAAGAGATTGGAACACGTGATTAAAACGGGCAAAGGCGGCAATTATGAGTCT
>CAZJLX010000071.1:0-9104 GCA_964546545.1 uncultured Ignavibacteriaceae bacterium
TTCGATGGGCATGCTCGACTATTTTATTAAATACTTGACGTGCCTCCAGATATGAAGGACGACCCTCTTTTAAATATAACGATCCGATACGCGGATCAATCAATTCATAGCGGCCGTTTTCCTCGACAGCATTCATAAAGGCATCGGTTACGGCGACCGAAATATTAAAATTGGTTAATTCGGTCAGATCATCTTTGCATGAAATAAAATCCATAATATCGGGGTGGTCGACTCTTAAAATACCCATATTTGCCCCGCGCCGCGTACCGCCCTGTTTAACCGCTTCGGTCGCAGCATTGATTACCCGCATAAAGGAAATCGGGCCCGAGGCCACGCCGGAAGTCGATGCGACGACCGAATTATGCGGACGCAGACGAGAAAAAGAAAAACCGGTTCCGCCGCCGGACTTATGAATCAAGGCGGTATGTTTAACAGCATCAAAGATTGATTCCATCGAATCCTGAATCGGCAGAACAAAACAGGCCGATAACTGACCAAGCGGTCGGCCGGCATTCATCAGTGTCGGTGAGTTGGGCATAAAATCAAGCGAACTAATCAGCTTATAAAATCGTTCCTCCTGAATTTTGACCTCATCATTATCGGCACCGAACTTTTTTTCCGGTCCGACTATTGCTTTGGCCACCCGGCGAAACAGATCTTCCGGGCTTTCAATAACCTCTCCCTGGTCATTCTTTTTTAAATAACGGCGCTCGAGAACTTTAAGTGAATTCTCCGACAACTCCGCCCATTTAATTTGCTTGTCATCCATGTCGCTACCCCTCAATCACTCTAACGGATTTTGTCTCTTCATCGATCTCAATATCATCAAATACGATTGGCGCTTCCTTTTTGAGCACGCGTAACATCTTCAAACAGATATTGCGTATTTCCCAATGTGCCCGCGGGTGGCAGCGAACCGCAAAAATATGTCTGAACTCCCGCAGATTAGCCGAGATAACTATCTCGGAAGTCGTTCCGCCCGGCAAAACATAACGGGCATCTTCTTTAGGTAAACCGGCCTTTACCATATCCGAATAAAAATCTCGACACTCTTCAGATATCTTTAAATATCGGTCATAAAACTCGGATTGTTCAATCGAGGGCGGCAAAACCACATCAAAATTGCGGGTTTTACCGTACTCAACGTAACGCTGAGACTCCTGCGACGGCGACATTAAACGATGTCTTACAAGCTCGTGTGTGAAGGTTCGTGAACCGCCCTTAATTCTGAATGTGGCTGAAGCATGCTCTAACACCGAATGATGTTTTTTTCTTATTACTTTTTTGATTAATTCCTCGGTCGAATCCGGAGGATTATATCTGTGGAACGATAAATAACATGTCCGACAGGCCAACTCGATGACCTGCTCGGCATTGGGCGTAATTGCCATCAGTTCCACACTTGGTTCGGCAATTATTTTTGACATTGTCTTCTCTTTGTTGACGGTTGCGCTTTCCATAGCAAATATAACCCTTTATATCTAATTATTGTATCACTTTCTTTGCGAGTATAGAGCAAAAACATCCCCTCATCAACAGTGTCAGGTTTGTTTAATCTATTGCCTTACAACTGGTTAAGCGTTGTCTTTCGCGCCGAGGTCCCTGTCCTCGTTTCTGGCTCATTATTCTTCGGACACGCGGATTGCAGACTACAAAATTCAACAATCCCTGTCAATAATAAAACCAAAAAAAAACAAAATAAATCACAATATATTGTGTCTCTTAGCTTTGAGGAAGCGTTATATTGTATAATGTCTCCGGCCAAAAAAATAATGTAAAATAGAATCCATTTCTCCAAGATTTAAATTGTTGACATATAGTGAGATAAAATTTGACAATAATCTATAGATCTTTCGGTTCTCCTTTTAGTCAATATTTCACATATAAAAACCGCTTGACATCACCGTAATATTTACGGATTTTCATAGTGATTGGTATTGGTATCATTAATGATACCAAGGAACTAAACAAGGTTAAGAACGTAAATTTTAATATAATTAACCGGAGGCCGAATATTAATGAAATTATCTGATTCCGAAAAGGACGGTGTCGCGATTCTGGAGCCCAAGGGGAAAATTATGGGTGGTCCGGATGCCACTTTGCTTCATGATAAGCTCCATGATTTAATCGAAAAAGGACAGAAGAAGGTTATTATTGATCTGGCCAAAGTAGAATGGATGAATTCGACCGGTTTGGGTATTTTGATCTCTTCATTGACTACCTTAAAAAATAGTCAGGGAGAATTAAAACTGGCTAATGTCACCGATAAAATCCAGTCGCTTCTGACAATTACCAAGCTGGTTACAGTATTTGAGGCATTTGATTCGATTGATGAAGCAATCAAATCATTTTAAAGCGGATACTAAACCTGAATTGATTATACATTCCGGGCAGGTTAATTATAAGCCTGCCCTTTTTGCCGATTGGAACGAATTATGAAAGAACCGATTTTAACCGAAAATAGCATTCAAATCCCATCCTCAGAAAACTTTTTGCCGGATGTTGATGAATTTCTGGAGGGGCGGCTGACTGCTCTGGGACTGGATAAGTCGGTTATTGCTGATATTGCCATATCTATAACCGAACTGGTTAATAATGCCATATCTCACGCCAATAAATCTACTCCCGAAAAAACTGTGACGGTGGAAATTCAAAAAAACAATTCCTGCCTGGAAATTTCTGTTGCCGATCAGGGGGAAGGATTTAATCCAACTGATGTGGAAAGCCCAATAGAAGATAAGAACCTTTTAAAAGAGGTTGGCCGCGGGATTTTCATTGTGAAATCGTTGATGGACAGCGTTGATTATGAGTATAAGCCGGGCAGAGGAACAACGGTTATAGTCACAAAACAAATTTAAGATTTCGCCGGTCTAATTAATTGATGGATATTCTTCAGCCGGTTATAACAGCCATATTTTTCGTATTCGGCGGCGTTTTACTTTTTCTCGCCTATAATATTGTCCGGGACAATCTTTCTAACAGGCAGAATAAGATCGCCGGAATGATGCTGTTTTTCGCGGCTCTGGGACAGATTCTATTTGCGCTGGGTGATATTGTCAGACCCAATATGGCGGCTGAGGCACCTTTCGAGGAATCGTTGGCCTATAATTTCCAGTATATCTGGGAACTCTTCTATCCCGCTTTTTTACTATTCTCATGGGTTTTTCCCGTTAATAGGCTATCGGCCACTCGCTGGCCCCGGCTTCGATATTTAATATTTCTGCCCCAGGTTTTTCATCTTATTCTAGCGGTCGTCTTTTTAGATCCGGATCGGATTCTGAACCTCCTTGACGTCGAATCGGGTGAGGGCTTTATTTCGTTAATACTGGAGCCGCTTTCTTATCTTTTGAAATGGCTGGTCTTAGGCTTCACTCTTATTTTAAGCTCTGAATCGAGCCTCTTTTCATTTATAAACCTTATCTATGTCGTCCTGGGACTGGTCTATATGATCCGCGGAAGAAAAAGAGTCACCACAGTTGAACTTAAGAAACAGACATTAATAATATTTTCAGGTCTGCTGATAGCGGTCACGTTAATTTCATTCGGATTTATTTTACCGAACATTTTTGCCTATGAATTATCCGAAACGATAACTTCGATTGTTCTGATTATAGCCTTTATTTCAGGGGCCGGCTCGATAATTTGGTCGGTTGTCCGGTACCGTTTTCTGGATGTCACCGTCCTTATGCGCCAGTCTCTGGTTTATACGATAACGTCAGGGATACTGGTCGGGACGTACATCTTGCTGGTCGGTCAGGCAGATCGCATGATAACATCGCTGTTCGGTGAAAAAACGACAATTGTTAATATCGCCTTTATTGTTGCTGCGCTGATGCTCTTTCAGCCGATTAATGGCTGGCTGGATAATCTGATTAAAAAGTTTTTTTTAAAAAACCGAGGCGATTACAGGAATATTATGGAGCGACTGTCGCGGCGATTGATATCGATTCTTGATCCGGATCAGCTTCGTGAGACAATCGTGGATACTCTCAAATCGACCCTGCTGGTGGAAAGAATATATTTTGTTCTGTATGATGATAAATGTAAAGAATATGTACTGATGCAATCGGAAGACTTTGCGGATAAAATAATAATTAACCGGGAAGATTATTTCCTTGGGGGCGTCAACCAGCTTGACTCAACCGCCCTGATCGACAGACTTAGTCCATATCGACAGAATAGTGAATTATCTGACGAAATGGAAAAACGCAAGGTGCAGCTAATTCTGCCTTTAAAAGATGCCGATCATTTGCTCGGCTTTTTGGCCCTGACCAGAAAGGTTTCAGGGTACAGTTATAACGCCGAAGATTTAACTATGCTGAACGTTATCTCAAACCAATTGGTGACGGCTTTGACCAATGCCCGTCTCTATATCGATTCTCTGGAAAAGCAGCGGATGGATGAAGAGATGGCTATGGCGCGACAGATTCAGCTTGATCTTCTGCCAAAAAATCTGCCACAGTCGGCAACCTGTTCGATCGGCGTTTTTTCAATCCCCTCGCTCATTATGGGTGGTGATTTTTATGACTTTATCGATCGGGGTGATGGGCGCTTTGGTATGGTCATTGCCGATGCCTCCGGTAAAGGTTTACCGGCGGCCCTGATGGTGGCACAGGTGCAGGCGATGTTAAGAGCCGAGGTCGATAATGAGAAGGGTGTCGCCGGAGTTTTGTACAATGTCAATAATCATGTCTCGGAATTAACTTCGCCCGAAAAATATGCAACGCTCTTTTATGGGGAATTTGATTCAAAAAACGGCCGTTTTCAATATTCCAATGCCGGGCACAATCATCCGATTCTTGTCCGGGCCAACGGATCGTATGAATTCCTGTCGAAAGGCGGATTGGTGATCGGCGCTTTTAGTGGTGCCGTTTATGAAGATGATGTAAAGATTTTGAATGAAAACGATTTACTCTTTTTATATACCGACGGATTATCGGAGGCGATGAATGAGAGTGATGAAGAATATGGTGAGCAGAGAATTCTGGATTACATAATTGAAAAAAGGGAACAAAGCTGCGAGCTGATTATAGAAGGAATAATGAAAGAAATTCGAGCGTTTGATGCAACCGATCCCCCGCGGGATGATACAACTTTAATTGTTATGAAAACGATCGGAGGCAATTGCCGTGAACCGCAAAGTCTATGATGAAGAATATCTGTTTGCACGTAAGAACAGGTTTATGGGATATAAATTTTGTCCACGGTGCGGCTCCGATCTTGAAGGAAAATTTCTTGACCACCAACAGCGACTGCAGTGCCAGAACGAATCCTGCGATTTTATTTATTATCATAATCCGATTCCGGCGGCCGGTGCGATTGTCATTAAGGACAATCATGTGCTGATGGTTAAAAGGGCGGTTGCCCCCAAAATCGGCTGGTGGTGTATTCCGGCCGGTTTTATGGAATGGGCGGAACATCCGAGTCAGACGGCGGTAAGGGAATTGGCCGAGGAAACCGGTTTGGTCGTTAGATTAAAATCACTCTTTGAGGTTTATTCGGGCGAGGATGATCCGCGTTTGAATGCAGTCTTGATTTTATATTTGGCCGAGGAAACCGGGGGTGACTTAAGGGCCGCCGATGATGCGCAGGACGTTAAATATTTTTCTTTTGATAATCTTCCGGATAAAATAGCTTTCGCTTCGCATCATCAGGCCCTGGCTGATTATCGGAAAAGATATCTCAAATAGTTGTTGCCAAATCCTTTTATTTTATCGACGTTATTATAGGTGTGATGACGATATAATAAACCTGAGGCTAATCGTGAAAATTCGCCCGATTGTCATATATTCTATTTTTATACTGATAACATCACATCTCTGCCTGTTCGCTCAGGAGAAATATAAAAAATTTGAACGTACCCAAGCCGGGGAAGACCTCTTAAAAATATCGATCGTTGGCGATAAAAAAGAACTGATTATTTATGAGGGCGACAATACGGAAAAAATCAGCTTTAAAACTGACGACGTTAGTATTGATTCGGGAGTGGTCTATATCAAAAACCGCGCCCTGATATCGGCTTTTAAACTTGTCATAGGCGAAAACAAATACGCACCGGATGATATCGATCGACTGGAACTTGATTTTATTGAAGATGGAGTAACGCTGGGATTTCAAAAGGAGGCTGAATCTCTGAACAAATTTCGGAGGCGGAAGAAAAATGAAATCAAGGCCCTGAATGATATTTTAATCGAGAGAGATCGGTTTGTGCGGGGTGCGGTGATCTCATTCTGGTCCAATATAGAAATTCGGGGTGAAGTAAATGAAGATGTTGTCGCAATTTTTGGAAATATTGTGATTGCAGATAGTGCCGTTATTCGCGGTGACGTTATTGCCATTGACGGAAATGTCGATTTATCCCCTCATGCAATGGTTTACGGGGAAATCTTTTCGACTGGGAATCGGGGACGAGCCGGATATCGCAGGGGACGGTATTTAAGCTATACCGGCGACCGCTTTGCGACCGTCGGTAAATTTAGATATAACCGGGTTGATGGCGCGGCACCCTACCTTGGTCTAAAATACGACGATGAGGATTCGACCCACCCGCGAATAATGTTATACGGCGGATATGCCTTCGCTTCGGACCGGTGGCGCTGGATGGCCGGATTGGAGCAGTCATTTTTTCAAAAACAACCGCTTACTATCGGTGGAAGATACTACCGGCGATTGGCCTCCCCGGATGATTGGTTTATTACCGAAACAGCCAATACTTTTTTTGCTTTGCTGGCCACCGAAGATTATAAGGATTATTATGAAGCCGAGGGGGGATATGGTTTTATAAAATATCAGCCTTTAAAGCATTTTAATATTGAACTTGGAATTACAACGGAAAAACTTATGTGGCTTGACGGGCACAAAAACCTATGGTCATTATTTGGCGGATCCAAAAAATTCCCGACCAATTTTTCTACAATTGAATCTTCCGGCGATCGTCTCTCAATGATCGATACAATTGATGACAAGTCTTTGACCACATTAAAAATGACTCTGAATCTTGACAATCGTGAGGAGACCGACTGCTATGGTAACTCATTCTGGAAAGGTATCTTGGAGTTGGAGTTAGCCCCCGATTCATGGAATGATAATTTCGATTTTGGCCGCTATTATTCTATTTTAACCCGGTTTCAAAGATTGGATCGGCATTCAGGTCTTCAATTGGCCCTGATGGCCGCATCTTCAAGCGATGATTTGCCTGTTTTTCGCAAATTCTATATGGGCGGATACGGAACATTTTATGGCTACAATCGTCGGGAATTTATGGGTACTGAATTGTGGTACATAGACTTAGGTTACAGGTATTCATTTTTCAGATCTTCCCTGGCCGGCTGGATTATTTATAATGCGGGGCAGGTCGCGGATGATGGCTATCAGCTGTCTGAGGCCGAGGTCAAGCATTCTATCGGAGTCGGATTATCAATAGAGGACGAACTTCGTCTTAATATCGCCCGTCGCCTTGATCGCTCTGACGCCTCATTTAAATTTTCTGCCATGCTAAGTCTGCATTTTTAAAGATTTCTGTAAAATCAGCCAATCCCAGATTTTTATACATTTACCTGATAAAGCCATTGGCGCATCTGCCGATAAAATATGGGGGACAAAAGCATAAATGGTATAATATTATGACGCAAGACCTCGACAAGACACTTAAGTATCCGGCCAATTATATTTATGATATACCGGATGATGATAAGACAACCGAGACCGAAAGAATCAGAATTTCTGAGGCCGGCAAGGCTCTGGCGGAAATGGAAGCAACCTTAACCAAGATAGCCGAAGACAATCCGCGAATTGAAACGGCTGCATCCGAGCAGAATAAGGCTCTGGATGATCTTAAAGCGATCTATCAGGTTTCACTGGCGGTTAACTCTTCGCTGGTTATCGAGGAAATCCTTCGAATAGTTATGGAAAAGGCTATCGAGTTGCTTTCTGCGGAACGCGGTTTTATCATGCTGCTTGACAAGCAGAATCGGCTTCAGTTTAAAATTGCCCATAACATGGATGAAGCGCAGATTCATCAGGAAAATTTCAGGATTTCAAGTTCGATCGCCAACCAGGTGGCCGGAAGCGGCAAATCGGTCTATACTTCCGATGCCTTATCCGATGATCGATTTGCCAAACAGCAATCGATTCTGGAGCTGCACCTGCGATCAATAATGTGCGTTCCGCTTAAAATCAAAAACCAGATTATTGGTTTGATATATCTGGATAATTCCTCCGAAGCGCGCCTCTTTTTAAAATCTGATTTATATCTTCTGGAGCTTTATGCTCAGCAGGCGGCCCATGCGATACATAATGCCAAGCTGTATGACCAGTTGATGATTTTGAAAACCTTCAGCGATAAAGTAATCAATAATACACCGGTTGGCGTTGTTGTTATTGATTCGTCATACAATACCGTCTCTATTAATGATACCGCGCTCGAGATATTGGAAAAAAATAAGAACGAAGTAAATCTTCTCGAAGATGATGGCCCATCGACTAATTTCCTCGATATTATTCCGTCGCATGAAGTCAAAAAATGGCGGAATATGATTAATACGGCGCTGGCCAATAACCAATCCTATGATGATTCACGCTATTTTCATAATACCGGTTATAATGAAAAAGTCCTCTCCGTAAAACTATCGCCGATTAGCGCCATACCTTACGGCGGTGACGGACTGATTCTGGTGATTGAGGATATCACCGAAAAGGTGATTATGGAAAAGTATGTCATTCTTTCCGAAAAACTTGTGGCGCGGGGGGAAATGGCCGCTTCTATCGGCCATGAACTTAATAATTATCTGGCTATTATCGCCAATAATGCCGAGTTACTGTCGCTTAATCTGGAAAAAAGTAATTGCGATCGGGCCAACGAAAATGCTCGTCAGATTCTCGACAGCAAAACGAGGATGAAACGATTTACCGACGGTTTGATGGATTTTTCGAAATTGGAAACCGATTTTATATCATACAATGTCAATCATCTTATCGAAGAACTGCTCTTTACGCTGAAGGCGCAATCGCGATACAACAATATTATGTTCTCGGTCAGCCTTGAAAGCGGCCTGCCCGATATTGACATCGATGTCGGTCAAATTCAACAGGTCCTGTTGAACTTG
>CAZJLX010000072.1:0-9025 GCA_964546545.1 uncultured Ignavibacteriaceae bacterium
AAATATTCCCTACTGATCTCAATTCGGCCGGTAGATTTATTATAAAAAACCGCCAGCGGATTGCCTCCCGCAGGAAGAATAGAATAAATCATGTATACATAATCATCAATGACGGTATCTTTAGCATAAGTTATCGAACCGGGCATCCGATCATCCCGCAAATGCGACATTCCCGATATATAAGCGGCATTAATAAAGTTTCGCAGTTCCATGCCGGTCAGTTCCATTGTCTGATTATTCTGATCAGTCATCCAGGCTCGTTGCCCGTCAAAGAATTGTGAATACTTGAATATACCAAGATCCTGGGTCATATATATTTTATCCGGTGCGGCAAATATCAATTCCATATCGCCCTTTAGACCAGCCATTTCGATTGTACCGACAGCTCTCATCGATTCAATACTATTAACTTTGGCCAGTCTGTCAGGCGGTATCAACTCCCTGAGTTCGGGAGGATTGGCCATGACCAAAAGGGGGTAAATTAATATAAGTAAAACAGAGATTACAATTTTTTTCATTTTCCGGCTCATTTCTTACATCGTTTCATTATAAACCTTACGTCAATAATCGGTCCAATAATAATCAGCCAACACTAGAAGACCGATTAAAGTCCAGGACAGGACCAGCGAAGTTCCTCCGTAACTTAAAAGAGGCAAAGGCAGCCCGGTCACCGGCATCAGGCCGATGGTCATACCGACATTGACAAAAAACTGGACAAAGAGAATCGTCATGGCACCCCAGGCCAGATTAGAGGCAAACTTGGAACGACAGCGTCCGGCGATTCTTATCCCCCGGAAAAATATATATCCAAAAATGGCAATAATGACAAAGGTCCCAATAAAACCAAGCTCTTCACCGAGAACTGAAAAGATAAAATCGGTATGTCGCTCAGGGAGAAAATGAAGATGGCTCTGCGAACCGGCGAGATAACCCTTACCGGTCAGCCCCCCCGAACCGAGGGCGATTTTGGATTGGATTATCTGATATCCGGCACCGCGGGGATCACGACCCGGATCCAGAAAAGTGAGGATACGCAATTTTTGGTAGTCGGCGAGACGGTTCCAGAAATAGGGCGTAACGGCACCAAAAGCAAGGTTGATAAAGAATGTTACAAATCCAAAAACGATATTTGGTCTGACAATCAGGATAAAGATTAGAAGCAGTATGAGATATACAATCCAGGTCATCCAGTGAAAGGCGGCCAGCAGTGAAATGAAAGGAGAAACGATCAGCGTCAGATAAATCGGAGAGAGGCCGGCCCAGAACCATAGAGATAATAGCAGGGCAACAAAAACCATTGAAGTCCCCAAGTCGGGCTGCCTTAGAATCGGTATGATCAGAATGGCGGTCATCGCCGCCGATAAAAAGAGACGTCTTTTTGATTCGGGAGGACGTTTGCTGTATGCCAAAAATCGGGACAGAGTAAACAGCAGGGCCAGTTTGGCAATATCGGAGGGGGTGACATTAAATATCCCAAGCGAAAACCATCGCGCCGCGCCATATTTGGCATGTCCGATAAAGAACACCAATAGAAGCAAAACCAGAGCTATGGCATAAAATATATAGCTGAAAAAATCAAGCATACGCATCGGCAAGTGAATCAAGATCCCGAACCCGATTAGCGAAATCAAAAGCCAGATCATTTGCTTTTTGTAAAATAATTGAGACTCCCCGATCGATGTGTCGAATTGCGCCGAATAAATCAGGATTATGCCAATCATGGACAAAGCCAAAGCGGCAATGATCAAGCGCCAGTCAAGTTGTCGGTATTCAATTGCCATCCGGTCTCTCTTCTGCGGCATCGGCCAGCGATTCCTGATTTTTGGGCGACATGTAAAATTTCAGAATTCTTCCTGCCAAAGGAGCCGCTACCTCGGCCCCGTGACCGGCATGTTCAACCAAAGCAACCAGCACTATTTCCGGCTTTTCGGACGGTGCATAACATGCGAACCAGGAATGATTATCACCGTGAGGATTTTGCGCCGTTCCGGTTTTACCGGAGATAGCATAGTCTTTATTTTCCAGGCTATGCGCGGTACCATCAGGACTGCTAACCACAAGCCGGAGCGATTTATTTAAAATATCCAAAGTTTTATTAGAAAAAGGAAGGATGAACGACATATCCGGCCGGATCGGCTCAATTGAACTATCATGCCTGATGATTTCCTTTAGCATATGCGGCCGAAAAACTTTGCCCTGATTGGCCAAACCGCAATAAAACTGGGCCAATTGCAGCGGAGTCATGGTCAGTTCGCCCTGACCGATAGCCAGATTTAAGATTAAAAACTGGGACCATTGCCCGATTCCATAGACACGATCATAATAATCGGAACTCGGCAGGTTGCCATCCACCTCCCCCGGCAAATCTATGCCGGTTTTGGATCCGAAACCGCATCGGGCACCATAATCGCTCCATGGATCGACTCCCAGCATCTGACCCAACTGATAAAAATAAACATCGCATGACTGCTCGATTGCCTGATACATATTGAGCCGTCCATGTCCGCCGGGATTCCAGCATCGGAAAAATCGATTGCCGAACTGCATACCGCCATTACAGGCCTTGAGGCGATAATCGGCTGTTACCAATCCGGTTTCCAGCGCCGCTCCGGCCGTTTGCGGTTTAGTTGTCGAACCGGGAGGATACGAACCGGCCAAAGGCCTGTTAAGAAGAGGGTGATTTGTGTCGGAGATGATTGTTTGCCAGATATCGGATGGGATAACTGCTGAAAAAATATTGGGATCGTAATGCGGAAACGAGGCAAGCGCCAGAACCTCACCATTCCGGGGATTCATGGCGGCAACGGCACCACTATAGTGAAGACTATCGAATTCCGAGACAATAAACTGCTGTAAATCGCGATCAATGGTTAGAACCAGATCCGCCCCCGGAAAGGCTGGAATCGATTCTCGCCCCTTATATATCCCGATTATTTCACCCTTGGCCGAGACTTCGACATACTCTGTCCCCTCATTGCCCCGCAATAGTCGATCATAGTTTTTTTCTATGCCCCCCTTGCCGATCAGGCTGCCGAGGCGATAATCTTTATAGACGGAAGATTTAATTTCATCGGATGAGACTTCACCGACATGGCCGACGAAAGTCCCGGCCGATATATTTCTGGCATAGCGGCGAACCGATTCGACAGAATAGGTTACGCCCGGATACTCGGAAGCCTGTTCTTCAAGGATTGAGATCGTTTCGATACCTAGACCGCGCTTGATCGGCGAGGGAATATAGCGACTGATAAAATTGGCCGCCGCTCGTTTTTCGATAGCGGCACTGTCCATTTCCAGAAGAGCCATTAGCTGCGGAATGGTTTTCTCTTCGACCCTTTCAAAAGGGACTATCGACACCGTAAAAGATAATCTATTGTCGGCAATAATTTGCATATTGCGATCATAGATCAGTCCGCGCTTGGGAACTATCGGTTGAACACGAATTCGGTTATTTTCCGATTGTTCATGATAAAACTGATACCGAACCAGTTGATTAATAATCAGACCTATTATTAGAATCAGAAAGGCTGCGGCCAGGAAGCCAAATGCTATAAAAATTCGTAAATTTTTACTAAATGAATAGATGGGCATTTTAAAATAGTGCTTTAAATTTTGCCAAAGTGATGCGTCCATCCAGACACATAATTATCAGCCAGCCGATTACCATAGTATAGACGGCACTTGTCAGGGAAATACGATAGAAAGTAAAAATAATATCATCACTGTAAATTATAAGATTTATGGCAACACCATGTATAAGGGCGAATCCGCCGAGGATTATCATCCGCGAGATAATCGATTCCAAGTTCATTCTCCGGCTCACCTGATTAATTACCAGAGCGGCCACTGCCAGAATCAGTATTTCCCAGGGCATCAAATCCAGCCGAATCGTACCGGCAATGATACCGGCAAAGACAGCAAACCAGAGCGCTGTTAATTCGCTTTTGTATATTGCAATAAGCATCACCAGTATTACCGCCAAATCGATGGAAGCGCCACAAATGATGGTCAGGCCAGAAAGAATCGAATAAAAAAAGGCGAGTAAACTCAGATATAGTATATATGGAATCACTTTCATATTTATTCACTAATCAATACATAAAGTTCATCGATTTCATAAAAATTGACGGCCGGAGTCAATTTGACCGTCTTTTTTATTTCGCCCCTAACGGCAAACGCTGTATCCACCGAGGCGATCGTTAATCCGGAGGGATAGACACCGCCCAGGCCGGAGGTGATAATCAAGGCATCTTTGTTTACTTCCGCATCGGCAGGCAAATTGTCGAAATACATTCCGATATCAGGTGAGAACCTGACAATACCAATCTGGCGGCTATCGGTGATTCGACCTGAAACCGGGTTGGCCGGATCGGTTAACAATGCCACCGTCGAAAAATCGGGTGTTACTTCAACGACTTTGCCAACCAGCCCGAACCTGTTTATGACGGGTTGGTCTATTTTGATTGAATCCTGACTGCCTTTGTTAATCACGGCAGCTATCGGTTGAATTCTTTGATAGAGCGAAATTATTTTGACCGGCTCGACTCGGAATTTTTCAGGCGGTTCAAAACCGAGAAACTCACGTAATCTTTGATTTTCACGGGCAGCTTCAGCCTGGGCCGTTAATTGTAAAGAGGCCTCGGTGAGCAGAAGTTGAAGCCGGTGATTTTGATCGGTAACCTGCCGCAGTTCGGCAATATAGTTCTTCACCTCGGAAAAAGGATAAAACAGAACAACCGATGAAACATTACCAAGAAATGGTCGGAATGTCGCCGGGGAAAAAACGATCGGAATATAAAGAGCAAGAATCAGGACAAAACTTATGACCCGACGATTCTTATAAAAAACCGCCGAAAACCATGACATATTCGCAGCCTCCCTGCCGGAAAATATTTATTCTACAGAATCGATCATCTGAAGCAGCTCGCCCGGAGAAGTGACTTTTTTCATTTTCTCCCGGTTTTCTTCAGATTTCATGATATACGATAAGCGGGCCATAACGTTCAAGTGCGCCCCAATTGCATCCTCGGGGGCAGCAATCAGAAAAAAGAGATGAACCGGTTTGTGATCCATTGCATCAAAATCAATACCCGCATCACTGCGACCGAAGGCAATCACAATGCCTTTCGTGGCCCGGGTTTTGGCGTGAGGAAATGCCACTCCATAACCGACGCCGGTCGTTACCAGCTCTTCGCGCTCATTGACATCTTTAATCAATTCGGCGGCGTCTTTAACCAGATTTGATGTCGTGGCAATATCGACCAACTCCTGGAGGACCGCCTTTTTGTCGGTTGACTTTAGATTGAAATTAATTAAATCTTCGGAACAAAATTTAGAAAGTTTCATATTTTCGATCCTTTTTATAAACTTTCTGCCTCATCGACCAGTAATACCGGTATGTCATCCACGATTTTATAAGCGAGGCGGCAACTTTCACACTTTAATTTATTATTATCTTTTTCGTATTCAAGTTCGCCCTTACATTTCGGGCAGACAATTATTTTTTGAAGTTCCTTGGATAAACCCATAATATCCTCCTATTCGCTATAAACACCCATTTTGCGAAACTTTGCCAGCCGTTCTTTAAGCAAAATCTCGGTCGGCAAAGCTCCCAATTCATCAAGCGTCTGTATTATCTCGGTTTTAAGCGCCGATGCCATCGCTCGGTGATTATTATGAGCCCCGCCGGGAGGTTCAGAAATTATTTTATCAATAATTTCGAGGTTCAATAAATCTTCCGAGGCCAGTTTCAATGATTCGGCCGCTTCCGGGGCATGAGCGGCATCGCGCCATAAAATTGCGGCGCAGCCTTCGGGAGATATAACCGAATACCATGCATACTGCAACATATAGATCCGGTCGCCGACACCGATTCCGAGAGCACCTCCGGAGGCTCCCTCGCCGATAATTATAATCACAATCGGAACTTTAAGAGCCGACATTTCCCGCAAATTCCGGGCAATCGCTTCGGCCTGACCCCGTTCTTCGGCACCGATCCCCGGGTAAGCGCCTGGTGTATCGATAAGGATTACGACCGGACGGTTAAATTTTTCGGCCAGTTTAAGCAGACGCAAAGCCTTACGATAGCCTTCGGGATGCAGCATCCCGAAATTGCGATATAGTTTTTGCTTGGTATCGCGCCCTTTCTGCTGACCGAGTATTAATATCGAACGACCGTCAATTTTGGCAAAACCGCCGATAACCGCTTTATCATCGGCGAAATAGCGATCACCATGAAGTTCCACAAATTCGGTCGTCATCAGATTAATATAATCAAGCGTATAAGGTCGTCGGGGGTGCCGGGCAAGCTGGACCTTTTGCCACCGCGTCAGGTTGGAAAAAATCTCTTTCCGCATTTTTTCCACCTTTTGCTGAAGCGATTTGATTTCCCCCCCAAGCTCTATATTGGCTCCGGCGGCGAAATCCATCATGTCGGAAATCTTTTTTTCCAACTCATAAATCGGCTTTTCAAAATCCAGTATTTGTCTTTCTTCCATACTCACATATTCCGAGTTATCGTAAACTCTGTCGACTCCGTATGCGGGAGATAAAGATAAAATATAAAATTAAAATTACAACTATAAAAAGGATTAGAATTGTCAAAACGGTCACTCTGGAAAAGAGAAACATCCCGACTGATATCAGGCTGAAGAAGAGACTGGAGAGGTAAAAGAGATAGGTTATCTTTTTGGCTGACAATCCGGCATACGATAAATAGTGAAAAATATGCCTTCGATCGGCACGCATGACATTTTTCCCGGCGGCCAATCGGCGCAGGACCGATGAGACGGCTTCGGTCAGAGGTACGCCTAAAATGATCAATGGAATAAACAGGGCGACGGAAGTATATGATTTAATCGGTACGACCAGCGAGGAAACGGCAAAAAAGTAGCCGATTAATAATGAACCGTTGTCGCCCATGAATATTTTTGCCGGATAGCGATTGAATATCCAGAAAGCAGCCAGCGCCCCCAGAAGTGAGGCCGAAAACAGTATCACGAATTCGATCGAATAAAGTATCCCGATAAAAATCATCGTGGCGGTGGCAATAATTGAAACCCCGGCGGCGAGGCCATCGAGACCGTCGATTAAGTTGATCGCATTAGTCAAGGCGACTACCCAGAGGACGGTAATAATCATTGCAAAACCATCAAGAGCCAGCACACCCCTGACCGGAACGGTCAGTTGATCGATAGTCAGACCGCCGTAATATAGAATTAATCCGGCAATAATCTGGGTAAAAAGTTTGATCCAGGCCGAAACAGGTTTAAAGTCATCGACCAAACCGATTAAAAAGATCACCAGTGAACCGAGAAATATCGAAAATATATTATGTTGATATTCACTAAAAAGAGAGGGTGATAATAGAAAACCGACCGCAACGGCGGTCCAGATTGAGATAAAGAGCGCCACGCCGCCCAGATTCGGAGTCGGTTTTTTGTGGCGTTTATGCTTTTGAGGAAAATCGAATATTTGATATCGGTGGCACAGACTTATTATCAGCTTTAATAAAAGGAGTGACAGCACAAAAGCCAATATCGGCGGAACCAGTTGCTCCAAATAAATCATCAGACATTTCTCTATCTACTGTTTTTGTCTCTTAATCCAACAACCGCACTAATCAAAAAATTCAATATAAGCAACAAAGGCAGTAAAAAAAGAGAAAAACCATTGGGATAATGTTTTAAAAAATACTTCCAGACAGAAATATGATGATAACGGCTGCGCGTTATCCGGGAAACCGATGAACCGCAGCCCCAGTGATGAACCGCGCCGGCCTCCGGCACAAAATAAATGTGGCGGCCGATTTGACCGATTCTGAGGCTGAGGTCACTGTCCTCCATAAACATAAAAAAACGCTCATCAAATCCGTTTAGCCTGTCAAAGATTTCCTTTTTTATCATCAGGCAGGTCGCCGCCGCCGCCGGGACCTCTTTTATCGACTCGCTGTCAGGGAGGGTATATTGATTCATGGCTTTGGAAATCGGAACCATTGACTTTCGCGAAAATATCATATTATGAATTGTCGGCAGATTACGGCAGGTCGACTGAAAGCTATCATCGGAATTTCGTATTCTTGGGACGACCGCACCGGCCTTCGGGTAATTTTTAAAAACCTGAAGCATTGCCCGAATTGCACCCGGGTCGAGGATCAGATCCGGATTGACAAACAGAAGGTACTCCCCCGTCGCATCCCTTACGGCGGCATTGCAAGCTCGCGCGAAACCAATATTTCGAGCCGATTGGATTAATTTTATTTCCGGGAATTTTGCCTTAACGGCCGCAATTGTACTGTCGGTTGAGTTGTTGTCGAAAATATTTATTTCACCATTGAGAGGAAGCAGTTCTTCGAAAAGCGACTTGAGCGATGAAAGTATATGTTTTTCGGAGTTGTACGTTACTACAATCGCAGATATTTTTTTGTGATGCTCTAAATCGGACAATTACTTTAACTTACCCAAAATTGACATCAGCCGAAGATACCAGACTTTCCAGACTGCTTCGCGGACAATTTTTTTCGACATTTTTGATGTCCCCAAAAGGCGGTCGGTAAAGACAATCGGAATCTCTTTGATATTAAAGCCCTTCTTCCAGACCCTCATTGAAACTTCAATCTGAAAAATATAACCGTTGGAACGAATCGCATTAAGATCAATGGCCTCCAGAACCTCGCGTCGAAAACATTTGAATCCTCCGGTTCCGTCACGGACCGGCAGACCGGTCACTATTCGCGTATAAGCATTGGCATAATATGATAAGAGCAGTCGGCTCATCGGCCAGTTAACGACGTTAACTCCTGAAATATATCGCGAACCTAAAACCAGATCGGCAGTTTCAATCGTTGTCAGAAAATCGGGCAGATATTTCGGATCATGGGAAAAATCGGCATCCATCTCAAAGATATAATCAAAGCTGTGTTCCAGCGCCCACTTAAAACCGGCAAGATAAGCCCGCCCCAGACCCTCTTTTGCTTCCCGATGAAGAACAAATATTTTATTGTTTTCGGATGACATCCGGTCGGCGA
>CAZJLX010000073.1:0-6492 GCA_964546545.1 uncultured Ignavibacteriaceae bacterium
ATATTCGTATAAATCGATTCAATATTCTCACCCCGGGTTCTATTCAGAATAGCGTAGTTTCTCCAACTCGTTCCATCAAAGGTATAAAGATCACCATCGATGACCGCCCATATTTTATTCTCATTTTTCACGGTTATCGCATCAACCGGCTTGTGCGGTAAACCCTGAAGAGGACCATAATGAGTAAAGGCTCCCGTTTTATATAAAATCAGCCCCGAATCAGTCCCCAAAAAGACCAGCTTCTTATATAATACTATCTGTTTGATATTATTAACCGGCAAGCCCTGTTCGGCCGTGAATTTTTGCCAGTAGGTACCGTTATATCTGAAAAGACCGTTCTCGCCGGCGACCCAGAGATGATCGTCATCGGAAACAATATCATTAAGTTTTCCGCCAAAATTAATCTCATAAGGAATAATTAATTCTTCCGGCAAGAATCTTTTTTTGGCGCTTTCTATGGATGTTAGAATTTTATCCGCCTGAAGATTATCAAGAGTCGAATCATTTAATTTTTTTTGATAAAAAGCAGAGGCTTGCTCGACTTTATCCCAGTTTATCAGGCAACTGTCGTAGGCTTCTTTTAATGCAAAAAAAGCGTTTTCCATATCTTCCCGGGCACGATAATCCTCTCTGAGTTTTCCCATAACCGATTTTTCAAGGTCGGTTATTCTTTCACGAGGAAAAGGATTATTGACGTCCCCGATTTTATTCATTGCCGCCGACAATTCTTCTGACCGACTATCTCCGGTTGCACCGATGTACTGTCTGATTACCGCCTCGGCACTTAGATCTTGCCTGACAGCAACGACATCTCGGTCGGTCCATTTTTTCCGGGATAGACGCATCAATCCCTTTTTGGTGATAGCCCAAATATCGTATTTTCCAAATCCGCTTTCGCTCGATTCGCCTTTATATAAGGCAACTTTTTTTATCGGCTGTAATTCTTCGGGGATTTTGGCTTCGAACCAGGTGCTGGCGAGTGGATATTGACCCAAACCGGCCGGATTCCAATGTGTGGCTGTCGCATCATCGGCGATAGCTACAAAAGCTTCGCCCATACCGGCCGCGCGTGCGCCGGCCGCAATTCGAAGAAACAATACCGCCGCTGACGACACCTGCGCATAAGAATTGGCGTGCAGAACCGTTATGGTTATCAGGGCTATGGCCAGACCGAATAATTTTCGCATCAGGGATCCTCCGCAATCATTAGTTGGTTAATACGACTTTCCCATATGACTCACAAACCTCATCGGATGCAGTCGAGACAGCGCATACTTTATAAATATATATCCCGGCGGCAACGCGATCACCATCGGAGTCGCGACCGTTCCAGGTATAAAATTCGTGATAATCGGCAGATAACTCACTTTCCTCATATCGAAAAATACGATTCCCCGAAAGAGTAAATATCTCAAGAGAAACCATGTTGGCCTGAGCGCTTATGGCGAAGGAAAAGGTCGTCTCCTCATTCATCGGATTGGGGTAGTTAAGCAAATCACTTAAGATCATCTTCCCTCCCTCAACCACATAGGCAACAAACTGTAGACTGGTGGAGTTATTGGCATTATCCCACGCCTTTACTTTAAATTTATGTTCACCGGAGGACAAGCCACCGAAATCATACCGTATTTCACCTGAAATATAACTCCCCAAATCATATTCAAATAAATCGGTCAAATTTACCATATTCTCCACATTATCGTCTATAATCAAAGTAATCGCATGCCCCGCGCTCCCGGCCAGATTCAATCCCGAAAGTGTATCGGTCAGGCGAATCATCAGGATTTCATCAGGTGCAATCCGATCCCCGGAAACGAAACTCTTTCGGTCGGAAAAAGAATACTGCACTATCGGGCCGGAGGAATCACTTGTCTGAACGATATCATTCGATATCGGAAGGGAATCCAGAAGACCCGAAGCATCGGCCACAGCCGATTGAGCATAGGCCGATATCTTGGCGCCTGTTCCAGCATAGCCGATATCCAGCGGTGCGATAAATGAAAATTCGAAATATCCATCCGTAACCCGAGCCTCTCCCCGAAATATCAACGGACCGTCGACATTATAGCTAAGTGTCTGAATGACACCATTATGCACCTTTAGAATATCCGAATCGTAAACTGAAATCTCGACCGAACCATCCATATCTAATCTGGAACCGGACAAAGAATCGACTATTTCGCCGCTGATCTGATGAAGATTCAGCGCCATCAGAGAATCGGGATATGATATAAAGCGAATATTATATTGCGGCTGGCCCAGCTTTAAAAAAGGATCACCGAAATATTCGTATTTTCTATCGTTACGTAAAAGCTCCTGATTGGTTGAACTGAACTGACGACTCATCTTTCCGGCGAAAATAGCCTGACAAATAGATAAATTGTCGTCCGAAAAGAGATAATCAAAAACCTCACGATTAAATCCGGCATTGTAATCGGAAAAGACCAGACGCGAGGCCGAAACCACCCCGATCGCACCGGCCTGCGGCAGACGGAACAATTCTTCGGCCATCCCAGAGTTGTAAGGACTATCAAAAGAACCTATCGAACAGGAAGCCGTAAAGAAGAGGGTCAGTTTATCGGCATTATTCAGCTTCGTCAAATCCGAGTTCCGGTTAAAAACATGCTCATGTGACCATGTATCGGGATTACCATGACCGACATAATTTATAATAAGCGTCCCGTCATTGATGGCTTTAATAATATCCGCTTTCGCACCCGGTTTATCACCGTACGAATCATTAGTATATTCCCAGAGATAAATTTTATTTCTTTTCATCGATAAGGGGACATAATCCCGCTGTAATATTTCAGTCTGCTTGGTGTGTTCCGACCGATCCAGTGTACTGCCCGTGTATTCATCGTCGGCCACCAGCGTAATAGTCGTCCGCCATGCACCATAATTCGGTGCCGTCTCATAACCCATAATCTTATCCAAAACAATATCCAGATCCGTTGCACTATTCACCGGCCAGCGACTGATCATCATATCATACCCGCGGTTATCACATGTATCACAATATGTACTGTCACCGTCAAGTTCGCCAAAATCACCAAAATATACATAATTATCATCCGATGACGATGATGATAATCCGTTAATATAGGTCGGGACAACATTTAAACCATTCAAATTCAGATTATTTTCATAGTCATAACAGGCATCACCGACGATCAGAACCCCTGATGGCGGCGAGGTCGGGAAATTTTCATAAGCGAATTTCAAATAATCTCGAATGGCCGTCGGATCATAAATCCCAAAACCGAATTGATTGAATATTTCCTCAACGGTTACCAGCTTGACATTTATACCGGATAAAACCTCACGGTAATTCTTATAATCCGACATCTGCGACATAAATGGATCGGGTGCAATTATTATCAAATCGGTCTGAGAGGCATTCCTTATATCAACCGGCGAATAATTTTCGATTGAAACGGCCGAGAAATACTTCGACGGCGGACAAAGATAATATCGGTGAAAATCCGGATTACTCATATCGACCTGTAAAAGAATATTGCCCGACACCATTGAATCGGTCAATAGTATCTCCGGATTATAAATATCGGACAAATCATAAAGATTGGGTGCTGACGAGAATCGATCATCGATGATAATTTCACCCAATCCAAAACCACCCCGAATTGAAAAATCAAGAATATCACCGGAGGGGAAAAGATCGCCGTCATAGGCTACTTCGCAATAATCAAAAACCGATGAAGAACTTAGAGGCATAATTACCGAAAACATATTTGAACCCGGAATCAGATTGTCGGCTGTAAAATAAAAATCGGAATAGGCCGATGAAACAAAGGTCGCGGCAATACCTCTGACCGTCAGCCCGAGACTGCTTGCCTGGGCGGCCAGATGCACTTCGGCATCACCGCCGTTTGACGCAGCGTTGGGCAAGCTGACATTAAAGCCAAACGGTGATTGATCGGTCCAGTACCAGCGAAAAAAATCATAAACATGGCCGTCGCTTTTAGTTTGAAAGAGTTTATTCTCCCCGCGACGCATATAAAATCGCCCCGTACTGATAACGGAATCCGGAGTGCCATTGGGATTAACATCAATCGAAACCATTCTTTTGCCGGCCTGATTAAAATCGCCCGAAACGGCCAGCCAGTAACAATTGAGATTAGTATATGAATGTTCCGAAAAATAAGGTGTCGAGTCGGCCGGATAGCGCCAATCAT
Source organism: uncultured Ignavibacteriaceae bacterium (assembly GCA_964546545.1). GTDB lineage: Bacteria > Zixibacteria > MSB-5A5 > GN15 > PGXB01 > CAZJLX01. Next base: position 4,197 of record CAZJLX010000073.1, read on the forward strand.
CAACCGCCTGGGCAAAAAATTCGAGGTAATCGGAACCGTCAAAAACATTGTCACCGCCATCGAAGACCCGAATAGCTATTTCGCTCAATTCCGGACGAGCAATGTCGTTCTCGATCGGAAGCGGTCCGCCACCGCTGTAATAGATATGAATCGAATCGGATAGGACACCAAGCGACAATCCGGCCGCCGCCAGTTGATTGCCGGTTATCCGAATGAATCCCTCGGACGCTGTTACGATTTTATACCATTCGTTGCTCTTCGAGAATATATTTTCCGCAATCTTGCCGGTTATTTGCCGTTTCGACACCGGCCAGTTTTTAAACTGCTCATAATTTATAATCGTCGAGGCAAAAATCCTGTCGAATATCTTATCTGTTCCAAAAATTCTGCTCATTAGAGCCTGACCGGTCGATTCAAAATTGACTGTTATCTTTATCTCTTTGTAGAAATTCTGTTGGTAGTACGGATAGATATTCAGCGTGGCGATCTTGCGGCCACGAATGTTTTTAATCTCTCCTGTTTCAACCAATGAATGATTCGGTGTTACTATTTGACCGTACGATGATGGATTAACCGGACCGGATTCCATTCCGGTCGCCCCGGTTAAAAATAGATTTTTGCCGGGAGGGACCCCGATCATGACTGAGCGACTGAAATAAACCGCCGAATCATTTGTCGAATATTCCAGACAACTCGATAAATCATCGAGGCTAATTACAAACTCAAGAATGTTTGCATCTGAATTCAATATTTTTATATCCGAACCTTTTGCACCGAACACAAATGAGAAACAAAGCAGAGATATTACTATTGCTAAGATAGCTATTCGGGAGAATCTACAATTGATTGATTTTATAGACGCGGCAGTATTGCGCGTTACAAAAAAGGAAATAAATATATTAATCCACTTCACAGCCAAAAGGACCCTTTCAAAAGGTCAACTTATGAAAAACAATTCAATTCTTCAAGTCCTTTAGCTGTTCAATCTATATTTATTCCTCCTTCTTTATAAGCCTTTTCTATATATAAAGTTCCCGCCTAAATGTCAATCTAATCAACTCTTTTTTTCGTTAGATTTTATTTAATACTGCAAACTATCAGCCAGTCAGGCAATTATTTATGGCGGGAATTGTGAAGTCATTCTTTTATAATACATTACGACGAAAATATTAGAATTCTTTGTCCCCGTAAATAAAAAAAACAGGCAAAATTTTTCATATTCCCGCCAAGAAATCACCCCGTTTATTAGTCAATGTTTGACAACCGCTTACTTCAGACAATCTCCACTCCGACATCATCCATCTCTTCCAGTTCAATAGTAAAGTGTCTTAAAAGACTCGCTTCACGGATGATTTTGAAACCTTTGATTTTATCTTTTTGCTTCGTTATCGAGGCCAGAACATCAGCCACATAATCAAGATGACTGGCCGTGTAAACCCGGCGCGGAATAGCCAGACGAACCAGTTCCATCGGCGCATAATACATTTTTCCGGTTTCGGGATCCCGCCCGCCGAACATCAGCGAACCGATTTCAACCGCCCGCACGCCACCCCGACGATACAACTCAATCGTCAGCGCCTGACCCGGAAATCGTTCGGGTGGTAAATGCGGCAGATATTTACCCGCATCAATAAAGATTGCATGCCCCCCGGTCGGCTTGATTATCGGTGCCCCGGCCTGCTGTAAAATATTACCGAAGTATTCCACCTGACCGACCCGATAAGCGAGATAATCCTCGTTAAGGACCTCGTTCAATCCGGCCGCGACCGCCTCGATATCCCGCCCCGACATACCGCCATAGGTGGCGAAACCCTCAATTACGATCAGCAGTTCAGTCATCTTTCGCGCCAGATGAGGATCGTTGACCGCAATAAAACCGCCCATATTAGCCAGACCATCTTTTTTGGCCGACATCAGCGCCCCGTCGGAATAGGAGAACATCTCCTGCGCAATCTCTTTAATTGTCATATTTTCATAGCCCGGTTCGTTTTGTTTAATAAAATAGGCATTTTCCGCAAAACGGGCACAGTCAAAATAAAAGAGGATATTATACCGGTGACAGATCTCCGCTGTCGCTTTGATATTCGTCATCGAAACCGGCTGACCACCGCGGGAATTATTAGTCACCGTCAAAAAGACAACCGGTATTTTATCGGCCCCATGTTTATTAATAAATTCTTCAAGGCGACAAATATCAATATTACCCTTAAACGGAAGTTCATCTTCCGAATCCGCTTCCGGACAGGGCATATCGACTGGTTGCCCATGCTTATGCATGACATTGGCGCGGGTTGTA